>QJWQ01000028.1 GCA_003235325.1 Gammaproteobacteria bacterium
CTGCCTATTTAGTCGCGCGCCATTAAAATACTGGCAGAATTGTGCGAAATTCCTTGTATTTTAATGGCTTGCATTGGCCTGCGGCCAATGGCGGCACGTCCGTGTGCCGCATTAACCCGGCATAAAAGCTCGCCGGGTTAATAATTTTCGCTCCATGGCGGCGCAACCAAGTTGCGCCGCCATAATACCTCTACCCGTAGCCCGCGAAGAACGGTTATGCTTTAATCGTAGATGGCAAGTTCTACTCTAATAGCGCTCGCATTCCGATTTCGCAAAATGACTTGAGTACGTGGAGATCAAGTAAGGCGTTTAATGAAGTACGACCTCCTTCTCAACTACCTGGAATCAGTGCACAAGGATTTCAGCACGCTGGATGCAGGCGCGGTGGCCAGCTATATTCCCGAGCTGTACAAGGCCGACCCGGAATGGTTTGGCATTTCCCTGGTGACAGTCGATGGCCATGTCTATCAGGTGGGGGATACCAAGCAGCCGTTTACCATTCAATCCATCTCCAAGGTCATTACCTACGGTATCGGCCTCGAGGACAGCGGCGTCGATTCAGTACTGCACAAGATTGATGTGGAGCCCTCCGGGGAGGCTTTTAACCAGATCAGCCTGGAGCCCAATACCGGCCGCCCCCGCAATCCGATGATCAACGCCGGTGCCATCGCGGCCATGGCCTTTGTCGGTGGCGAAAATCACGGAGAAAAGCAGAAAAGAATTCTCGACACCTATCATTATTACCTGGGTCATGGCGTTGAAATCGACCAGCAGGTGTACGGCTCGGAAAAATCCACCGGGCATCGCAATCGGGCCATTGCCCATATGTTGCGCAATTACGACATCATCGAAGCAGACACCGACGACCTGCTCGACCTGTACTTTCGGCAGTGCTCGATACTGGTCAATTGCCGGGACCTGGCGCTGATCGCCGTTGCCCTGGCCAACGACGGTGTCAATCCGGTCACCGGTGTTCGCGCCCTCAATAGTCAGTTTGTGCCGAAGCTGTTGAGCATCATGAGTTCCTGTGGCATGTACGACTTTTCCGGCGCCTGGGTCTATGAGGTGGGCATGCCGGCCAAAAGCGGTGTCGCCGGCGGTGTTATGGCAGTCCTTCCAGGACAATTTGGCCTCGCTGTCTACTCACCCAGACTGGACGAGCGGGGTAACAGTGTTCGCGGAATCGCGGTTTGCAAGAAGATTTCCAGCGATTTCGGGCTGCACATGTTTCATGCCGGCAGAACCACCGCGGAATCGCTGATTCACTCCAAGTACGACGGCTCGACTGTCACATCAAAGCGCTCTCGTCATATTCACCAGGCAAAGCTTCTCAAGGAACAGGGCAACAAGATAGTGGTAATGGAGTTGCGGGGTGACCTGAGGTTTGCCTCCGCGGAAATTGTGGTGACCGAAACCATGCAAACCGCGGAGGAGGCGGATTATCTTCTCCTGGACTTTCACAGAATCGCATCCATCAGCAAGGGCGCCATGATTTTGCTGAGTCACCTGGTAGAGTATATTTTTGATAACAAAAAAACCCTGCTCTTTACCAGCGTTCGCGACGCACACTCACTGGCCATGGCAATCAAGCAGAAAGTTCCGCGGCTACAGGACCTGCCCCTGTTCAAGCACAAGGATATCGACAACGGTCTGGAATGGTGCGAGGACCAGTTGCTCGCCGAACTGGCGTCCTTCAGCCCCGAGCAGGCGCCCATGAAGGAGCAGGCCTTCTGTGTCGGATTCACGGACGAGGAACTGGCCTGCCTCGAAAGCTTTCTTGAACCGCGCAGCATAGACAAGGGCAATAACGTATGCCTGGCGGGCGAGCCGGCGACGGAACTGTATTTTATTCTCTCCGGCCAGGTCAGCGTGCTGGTGCCCGTGGGCTATAAACGTGGCAGCAGAATTACCACCATGTCTGCCGGATCGGCTTTTGGTGAAATGGCTTTGCTGGATCACGGCGTGCGGTCCGCGGATGTCCATGCCGATACTGACATTAGCTGCCTGACGCTCAATTACGAGCGCCTTGAAAGGGATTCATCGCCCCTGGTGACGCAGGTGCGACTGAAACTGGTGACCAATATAGGCCGGACCCTGTCGGCAAAGCTCCGACAGGCCACCGACGAGATCAAGTCCCTGAGAAGCTGACTGTCTTCGGCTTCAATTTGCAATAAGCTGCATACACAGGTATGGCACAGTGAAAGATCAGGATTCGAGCAGCGCATTGACAGCAACTCTGGAGCGACGCTTTTGCAACCTCTGGCAGTCCTGTGTCATGTCCGGAAAAAAAGCCAGGCCCGATCTGGCATGGCTGGACCTTTATAACCATTACCGGGAAAGACAGCGCCATTACCACACCATTGACCATATCGGCTTTTGCCTGGGGAAAATGGATCGGGTAAAAGACGATCTGGACGACGCCAAAGCCGTGGAGATGGCCATATGGTTTCACGATGCCATCTACAACCCCTATGCCCACGACAATGAACAGCGCAGCCGGGAATATTTTGAAGAACTATCCTCCGACTGCCTGGAAGCGGATTTTGTCCGCCTGGTTGGCATTCTGATCATGACCACTGAACATCAGCATTCAGCGGAGGATATCGATCAAAAGTACATCTGTGACATCGACCTGGCCAGCTTCGCCAAACCCTGGGACCGATTTCTGATGGACTGTGAAGACCTGCGTTGTGAACAATCAAACACGCCGGATGCGGTCTTCTACCATTCAAAGCTCAAATTCCTTTCCAGCCTGCTGGATCGAAACCGCATTTTCCTTACCGAGCCCTTTTACCAGAGCTGCGAAATCAGAGCGCGGGATAATATCCGGCGTTTTGTCGACATCATTCAAGCGGGACACTTTCAATCCTGAACCCCGACTCCGACCGTGGCTGCTGGACGATTACCTGTTTCCTCAACAGTTCATTAACCTGCTGGCCGGACCAGTTCGAATGGTGCTGGCATCTGTGGGCGAGCATATGTGCCCGGTTATTTGACGGGTCGTCAACATGAATGCAATCGAGCCGTTCAGTCCTTATCACCGTAATGACAGTCACCCCCCGTCTGGCCCATAATGGCAGCCTGTGCACCGGCTATTGAATCACGCCACGTATCGACGGAGAAATCACATAATGGGAGTTCGTCTTACACCACAGGCCTGCCTTTTGCCAATCCTTGTCGCCCTGCTGCTGGTGACAGAGGTCGCCGTCGGCAAACCGGCCGTCGCCCGCCCCGACCCCTCCGGGCTGGAACTGGCTTCGGTCAATGCACTGGTGGTGGATCTTGAAACAGACGCTGTCCTCTATGCACGAAATCCGGACAACGTCGTGCCCATCGCCTCCATCACCAAGTTGATGACCGCCCTGGTAGTGCTGGATGCCGGCCTGCCGCTGGATGAACCGATTCCCGTGGATATCCATCAAATTCGTGAAATGGCCAACGTCTTCTCGCGGCTGCGACTGCAAAGCCGGTTGCCCCGCAGGGATATGTTGCAACTGGCATTGATGTCCTCGGAAAATCGAGCCGCTGCGAGTCTTGGACACAACTATCCGGGCGGACTGCCCGCCTTCGTCCAGGCCATGAATGCCAAGGCCCGGTCCCTGGGTATGGCCAGCAGCCACTTTGTCGAGCCCACCGGCATTTCCAGCCAGAATGTATCCACCGCCAGTGATCTATCCAGACTGCTGCTGGCAGCCCGCCAGTACCCCCTGATCCGGCAATTGAGCACGGAATCGAAAACCGATGCCCGGTTCTCGAAACCCGGTTACAGCCTTGCGTTCTATAACACCAATCCATTGATAAACAAGCCGGACTGGTCCATCGCCCTGAGCAAAACCGGCTACATCAACGAGGCCGGACGCTGCCTGGTGATGCTGACCCGACTGGGCGGTCGGGATGTTGCCCTGGTGCTGCTAGATTCCTTTGGCAAACGCTCTGCCATTGGCGATGCCCAGCGGGTTCGCCGCTGGCTGGAAACCGGCGTCAGCGGCCCGGTGCCGGCGGCAGCAAAATCGTACCAGTACCGAAAAAACGTCACACTGGCGGATTCAGGCGCCGGACGGGATAGCTGACTCCGGACAGGATTTCGCCTTCTGTCAGGACCGCTAAGCTCATGGTTACCGGGGTTAATCCCAGCTCCGCCTCTGTACAGTAAGCAGAAATCCTGTCTTGTTTTGTTCACTCAACAGAATCGACTTCAGGTCACGAAGCATTTCACTCAAAGTGAAAAGTGCTGATAACTGTCGGACCAGCCGCTGCAGACAAGGTAATGAAACCGGGTTCGAGCGAACTGAAGAATTTAAATCGGCAAGCAGTAGGTAATTAAATGCCCCGCACCTGGCGGGGCATGAATGTTGCCAAAAGCAGTAAAAAGCAAGAAGCCGGTATCTAGGGAACAATATGGGTACAGGTTGTAACACTGACTATAAAATCATAGTAACCCGCATCATTTCTGGCGATGACAACGCCATGACTGGAACTGATATAGTTGCCGAACAATGACCAACCAGTGGCACCGTTAAAACCTGCGCCGGTTGCTGTGTAACCTGGCGGGCAGTACGCAGGCACCAGCGCAATCACACCGGGATTGGCATACTGGGATACGAAGGCCTGCACACTCTCCAGTTGGCCACTGGTACCGCCGGCGCCACCGTCACAAATCACGGAACCATCTGGCAGAATTTGCCGAATAGCATTGCCGTCGGGGCAGTAACCATCGATAAGATTCTGCTTGAGCTCCAACTTGGCATTGATCGAATCAATCTGGCCCTGAATGGCGGCAATTAATTTAATATTATGGTCGATCTGGGACTGCAGGCTGGATTCCAGTGTGATAATGCCATCCTGCACCATCAGGATTGACGCCTGCAGGGACTCCAGCAAAGCCGCATTGTCGTCTAATTCTGCCTGAAGCGATTCAATGTCACCGGCATTGGCCGCTATCGCGGCCGCCAGATCGGTATTGGCAAGCTGCAGGGCCTCTATTTCTGCCTGGATTGAAGCGATATCGGTCAGCCCCTGGTCTAACAAGGCAGTGATCGTCTGGTTTTGAATCTCTAATGTCGCGATCGCAGTTTCATTCGCGGCGACCCGTTCTTCCACGCTGTTGACACGGGCAACCAGGAGATCGATCTGGTCCTGCAGGGAACTGAAGGCGTTTTGCACTTGCACAACTGAATCATTGATAGCCACAAAAGGCTTTCCCTTGGAATTTGCGAAATTCCCGGTCGCATGCACGGGGGTTGTAGCCATGACGGCAGATATGGCAATTGCAATTGTGCTAATCGAGAATTTGACCATGAAGATTCCCATCCGGTTATTTTAAGTACGCAAAAAAAAGAGACGCCCTTGAACAAGAGCCTCATAAAGAGGTGAGCCGGACCGCAAGCAGCTCTACTGCAAACTACAAAGCACTCACGGACTACAACCAGCTCACTGGGAAGCCACACTATCAAATCGGGAGAACTCAAAAAGCGGTGCAGATCACATCCGGCACCACAGCAAGAATGAACGGACGGATATCGTTCCTCGTCGGTAACTGGCCAAACTGATCGTTACAACCCGGATGAATATGTCCAGTTCCAATTGATATACGGCCGAGGCCATTTTGGCTCCTGCCTGAACCCTCAATTTCGTCCTCAACGAATTACCTTGATAAAAAAATCTGTTCCTGGCAGCGGTGACCCTTGTGTAATGTACGTTTCCATCTTTTTGCCGTCATGGAAATTGGTCGATGACACTCTGATCATTGCCAGTTGTGACGGCCTTTTGTTCTAATGCCCACTACTTCGAGTGCCGGAATCCAGCCATGTCATCCAAGCCCCCGGTGGGCGGGGGGACGAAAAAGGTCCTCTACACCCTGAAGACAGTGCGCCGTATTGGCCTGAAGCGGTCAGCCCGGGCATTGTCTGCCAAAAACACCTGCAAGGCCTGCGGCCTGGGCATGGGCGGCCAGAGGGGTGGCATGACCAACGAGTTGGGGGAATTCCCCTCGGTCTGCAACAAGAGCATCCAGGCCCAGTCCACCGATATTCAGCAACCGATACCCTCTGAAATCTTCGACCACAGTCTCGACGATCTCAGGGAACTCTCGGCCCGGGAACTGGAACACCTGGGGCGGTTGGATACACCTGTTTTCAAAAGCGGGGACAGCCGGCGCTACCAGGCTGTCAGCTGGGACTGGGGTCTGGATTACGCCGCCCGGCAATTCGCCGGGATCGCTCCGGATCGCAGCTTCTTCTACTCTTCCGGAAGGGCGTCCAACGAGGCCGGATTTATCCTGCAACTGCTGGCCCGGCTCTACGGCACCAACAATGTCAACAACTGCTCCTATTACTGCCACCAGGCCACCAGCGTTGCCCTGGGCAACAGTATTGGCACCGGCACGGCAACGGTGGAACTGGAGGACCTGCACCACTGCGACCTGGCGTTTGTCATCGGTGCCAACCCCGCCTCCAATCACCCCCGGTTTATTCACCTGCTGAAAGGCATTCGTGACCGGGGTGGCGAGGTGGTGGTGATCAATCCGGCCCGGGAACCCGGGCTGATCCGTTTCGCCGTGCCCAAAAGCGCCAGGTCCATGATCAGCGGTGGCACTTACATCGCCTCTGATTACCTGCAGCCCCGGATCGGCACCGATATTTCCCTGCTCCAGGGACTGGCCAAGGCCGTGCTGGCCATCAACGCCGAGGACAGGCAGTTTATCGACGGGCACACCGACGGCTTTGAAGACTTCAGGGCCGAACTGGAAAAACTTTCCTGGCAGCAAATTACCGATACCACCGGCATTGCCCGGGCCGAAATCGAACGGGTAGCTGACATCTACGCCCGTTCGAAAGCCTGCGTCCTGGCCTGGGGCATGGGCATGACCCATCATTTACATGGCGTTGAAAACATCGAATATATCGCCAACCTGGCCCTTTTGCGGGGCATGGTTGGCAAGCCCCACGCCGGCCTGCTGCCTCTCCGGGGCCACAGCAATGTCCAGGGAATCGGTACCATTGGCGTCAAACCGGTACTGGCGGCAGATGTCTTTGCTGCCATTGAAAATGAACTGGGTGTTCGTCTGCCGAGTTCCACAGGCATGGACACCATGGCCTGCCTGCAGGCGGCGGATCAGGGCAATATCGATGCCGCCCTGATGATGGGCGGCAATCTCTATGGCGCCAGCCCCGATGCCGACTGGAGTCGACGGGCGCTGGATCGAATCGGTTTCAAGCTGTACCTGACCACCACCCTGAACCAGGGCCACCTTTACGGCATAGATCAGGGCGAAGCCCTGATATTACCAGTCAGTGCCCGGGACGAGGAATGGCAAGCCACCAGCCAGGAGTCCATGTTCAATTATGTGCGCCTGAGCGATGGCGGCATTGATCGCCTGGAAAATGTGCGGCCGGAGAGCCACATCCTGTGCGACCTGGCTCAGCGACTCTTAAAGGACTGTCCGCTCGACTTCGAGGCCTTCAAGAGCCACCGGCACATTCGCGAGACCATTGCCGCGACCATACCCGGTATGGAACAGTTGGCTGGCATTGACGTCGCCAAACGCGAATTTCACGTTCGAGGCCGGCTGTTACACAAGCCGGTGTTTAACACGGCCAGCGGTCGAGCCCGGTTTATTACCCGCCCGCGAATAACAACGCCCATAGAGGACGGCTTCCCCTTTTCCCTGATGACGGTGCGTAGCGAGGGTCAGTTCAATACCATCATCTACGAGGAATCAGACAGTTACCGGGACACGGACAGTCGCTGGGCAGTGCTGATGGGCGCCGCCGACATGGGCCGTCTCGGGCTGCGCCGGGGCGACAGCGTCAGCCTGGAATCGAGACGAGGGCAGATGCGTGGTGTCCGTGTCTACCCTTTCGATCTGCCAGCAGGCAACCTCATGGCCTACTTCCCCGAAGCTAATATCCTCACCGGCACGGAGGTGGACCCCCGCAGCAGAACACCGGGCTTCAAGAGCATTGCCGTTGCGGTGACACCGGACTGAGCAGTGTTCCCGAGGCGATAACAGACACTCTGTCTAACTGAAGCCGAATACGCCGAGGGGAGTGAAGGATCAGGCGTCGATACGTCGCGGTACGACCGGCCCTGCTGATCGGAAATATCGATTGAGCGGCGCCTCGGTAAAAGCAGGATAATTTTCCCAAGGCCCAGATCAACACGGCGGCGACTAAACTGTCCTATAATTTTTCACCCGCCAGGCCAATTAGGTACAGATTTTTCCAGGCAGGCTTCTGATATGCCGATTTTTTAATTTGCCGGACTTTCTATTCAACAAACCACGGAGAACAATATGTCACTTCGCATCAATGATATCGCACCGGATTTTACTGCTGAAACCACCAAAGGCCCCATCAGCTTCCACCAGTGGATCGGTGACAGCTATGCCATCCTTTTTTCCCACCCCAAGGATTTTACCCCGGTCTGCACCACCGAGCTGGGTTACATGGCCGGCCTCAAACCGGAATTCGATAAACGCAATTGCAAGATCATCGGCCTGAGTGTCGATCCGGTATCCGCACACAAGGACTGGAGCGCCGATATCCAGGAGACCCAGGGCCATGCGGTCAATTACCCGATGATTGGCGATACCGATCTGGCGGTTTCCAAGCTGTACAACATGCTGCCGGCGGAAGAACCAGGCACGTCCGAGGGCCGCACCGCCGCCACCAACGCCACGGTGCGCACGGTCTTTATCATCGGCCCGGACAAGCGAATCAAGCTGATGCTCACCTACCCCATGAGTACCGGTCGCAATTTCGACGAAGTACTGCGGGTATTGGACTCCATTCAGCTCACAGCCAAACACCAGGTGGCGACGCCGGTCAACTGGAAGAGTGGCGAGGATTGCATCATTGTGCCCGCGGTTTCCGATGCAGAAGCTGCCGGCAAGTTTCCCGGCGGCTGGAAGACCATCAAGCCCTACCTGCGGGTGGTGCCACAGCCGCGCTGAATTTGGTGTACCGGCTAGCGGCCTGGGGATTACTCCCCGGTCGCGGCGCTGGTGGTACGGGCAAACACCGGCCGCGCCCAGATCAGAAACAGGGCCGTGGCCATGGCTCCGGAGCCGAAGATCATGCACATCACCATGATCTGGTAGCGAACCGCAATCAGGGGCGAAACGCCGGACAGTATCTGCCCCGTCATCATACCCGGCAAAGAGACCAGACCGACCGCAAACAGGGAATTGATGATGGGAATCATGGCGGCGTGGAAAGCGGCATTGCGGGATTGGCAATAGAGTTCCGAATCGACCGCCTGATGGCGCTGCAACTCCGCATGCATCCGCTCTGCCGCCAGGCTGACGGCATTCATGGCATTTGCAAAGATCATACCTGCCAGGGGTACCAGGTAGCGGGGTTCGTACCAGGGTTCCAGTTGCAAAACCGCCTGGGTAACCAGCACCAGGGTACCCCCACCGGCGAGGCCGATGGCCGCCAACCCCGGCACGAACAGGGTACGCCGCAGATTCGTGAGCGAACCCAGGGCAATCCAGCTGGAAGCCAGCACCATGACGGTCAGGATCGACAGAATAAGGCCCGGACTGGGGGTCTCGAAGATATAGGTCAGGAAATAGCCAATCAGCAACAACTGCAGCAACATGCGGGCCAGGGCGTAGAGGGCGTTGGCGCCATTCATGGACCAATAGAACAGGATGCCTGCCGCCAGGGCAGCAGGCACGAAACCGATGGCCAGGCCGGTTAGGGGAATGGTCTGTACAGCGATAGTCATGATTATTTCTCCAGAACGCTTTCCATGATTGATACCCGGGGGCCTTCTCCTTTGGGGAGGCTCCTTTGGGGAGGCTCCATTGGGAAGGCTCCATTTGGGAGGCTCCTATGGTGGCGGCTTCAATGACGCCGGCCAAAGAGCTATCGCCCGCTGCCGCAGTCCCCATGATATCTAATCCGGGATTGGGGACTGTCAATTCAAGAGGTGTTAACAGGCCCGGAATCCACCGTATAATTCCCACATAAGAATCCTTGGCCCATTCCCAAGGGAGAGCCCATGGTCAAAACCCTTTTTGGCATCCTGCCCGTCCTCGTCGTTGCTATTATCGTCGTCTTCAGCAGTTGGTATGTGGTAGATACCGGCAATGTCGCTGTGGAAAAAACCCTGGGCACCGTGGATATGGGCGAGGTACCGGCCGGGCTGAACTGGAAACTACCGTTGCTGACCAGCGTCTATGAGTTTTCGGCGAAAGAAATTGTCATCGATTTCGATGACCTGACACCAAAGGCTCGGGATAACCTGCGTCTCAAGGATCTGGACGTCAGCATTTATTACAGTGTCAGGCCCGACAGTATGGCGGAAATGATGGTGAAATATGCCGCTGCCTTCACTCGCGGCGAGGAGGCCCTGCTGCCCGCCTACGGTATCGTCTACCGGGAAGGCCGGGATGTGATTTACGAGGAGGTCACAAAGATTGATTCCCTCGAACTGCACCGCAACCGGGACGCCCTGCGAACCGGCATCGCCACCAACCTTCAGGCCAAGCTCGACGCCAAGGATCCGGGTGTCTTTACCATCACCAGGGTGGCGGTGCGGGCCCTGAATACCGACCCCACGATCGAAGCCGCCATCCAGAAAGCAGTCCAGGCCCAGAAGGAACTGGAGGCGAAGAAAATCCAGGTGGAAATCGCCACCAGGGACGCCGAGATAGAAATCGAGCGGGCCCGGGGTATCGCCGAGGCCAACGCCATTATCAATTCCTCCTTGACACCGGAATACCTGCAACACGAACTCAACGAAGCCCTCAAGGCTTTCGCCGCCAATGACGGTGGCGTGGTCGTCATTCCAGCCAACATGCAGGGTTTCAACATGATTCTCGATACCAAGAACCTGTCCCAAAGAACCGGAAATTAACCGGGCTAATCAACCACCGGACCACGGAGCAGCAGCGCCATGAATCACTCACCAGATCCCGCAGAGGAGAGTCTCGAGGCTTTTATCGAAGAGGTACTGGCTGGCGGCCAGATCTGGGGGCTGGCGTCGAACGATGGCTGGGCTATCTGCGCATCCAGTGACGATGACACCATCGACGTCTACCCATTCTGGTCCAACGAGGCCGATGCCGCTTTGCACTGTGTCGGCGAGTGGTCGATATTCTGGCCTGTGGCCCTTACTCTCGAGGATTTCCTGGAAGACTGGCTGCCGGGCATGGACCAGGACGAAGTCCTCGCGGGCACCAACTGGAACGAGGATCTGGAAGGTCTGGAAGTTGAGCCCGCCTACCTGGCCGAGGCCCTGAATCGCAGGATCAACAGTCATTGAGGCGGGTTTCTGTTCGAGGCCTGCGCGGACGAAGGCTCACTCTGAAAACGGGTGCGGATGACACCGGCGAGCGGGTAAAATCTGCCCTCAAATCAACAGTCCGTGATTGCCGGTCAGACCAGGACCGGAACCAAATAATGCTACCCGGCTATTTCATTCAGTAATCGTATGGCATAGGCTTTGCCCCGAAGCCCTGATCGAACTCGATTCGCCATAACCATAACCGGGTAACTGCAAACCTATCCATGGCCAGAACCGCCGCCAACAGAACCATCAGCCTCGGCTTTATCGACAGCTGCAAGATTGTTCTGCCCTATTTCCGGGAGAACCTGATGGACCAGATCAGAAATGTCTGGTTCATCGTCGCCTACCTGGTCTTTTTCCAGATAGTCATCCTCGGCCTGCCCATTGTCTTTGCCGCCATGATCGGCTGCGGTCTGCTGGTGGTAGCCATCGGCCTGATGTTTTTCATGGAGGGCCTGCGGCTGGGGCTGATGCCTCTGGGGGAGACCATCGGCGCCATACTACCGAGGAATTCGTCCCTGGTTATTATCCTGCTGTTCGCATTTTTCCTCGGCCTCGGAGCCACTTTCGCCGAACCCGCTATCGCCGTTTTGAAAGCCGCCGGCGGCGGCGTCAGGCCCGAGGAGGCCCCCCTTCTGTTCGATCTGCTCAACCGTTATGCCAACCAGTTAATCTACGCCGTCGGTATCGGTGTCGGCATAGCCGTGCTGTTGGGGGTATTGCGATTCTTTTATGCCTGGTCCCTGAAGTTTTTTCTGGTGCCCCTGATCCTGCTGCTTTCCGGCCTGACCCTGTGGTTGCACAGCGATCCCGTCACACAGCCAATACTGGGCCTCGCCTGGGATTGCGGCGCAGTCACCACCGGACCGGTCACCGTGCCCCTGGTGCTGGCGTTGGGGATCGGCGTTTGTCGCATTGTTGGCGATGGCGATTCCGGTCATGCCGGCTTCGGTATTGTCACCCTCGCCTCCCTGTTTCCAATCCTGGCGGTGATGCTGCTTGGAATCTATCACTACGAAACCGGGGACTACCAACTGCAGCAACCGGCCCCGCTCATCTGGCAATCCGGATCAAATGCAGTGGCCGAACTGCCGGACTCACAGGTGAATTCCGGACCGACGTTTACCCGGGGGACAACCGACAGCCGTAAGTCTGCCTCTGGAGTGCTTTCTGGTGGAGAGCATACTGATAGAGAGCTTTCTGATAGAGAAAAGTCGCAAGGGAAGCCCTCCCCCATCGGTGACAGGACTTCGACATCGGCCGGCGATAAAGCGGTGTCGGGCGCCCCCGTCCATCCTCACCAGGCCTTTTCGGTGGCGGAATACCGGCGTTTTATCGAGCACGGCACACTGCCGGACGATATTGAGATTCGCTACCAGGGAGGTCAATACCGCCTGGAGGACGGCCGCATACTGATCGACAATCCAGTTATCCTGATTGAGAAAATACAGGCGGCCGAGTCGCGCCTGGTGGCAAGAACCCTCTGGGACCCGGCCCTGAACCTGGCCCGGGACGTTCGCGAGGCCCTGTTTTTATCCATGCGAGCCATTATTCCCCTCTGTGTCTTCATGTTCATAACCCTGAGGCTGATACTCAGGGAAAAAGTCCGGGATACCGATGGCCTCACCGTGGGCATCATATTTGCCGTGGTGGGCATGTGCCTGTTCGCCCTGGGCATCAGCCTGGGCCTGACGCCCCTGGGTTCCCAGCTGGGCAGCAATGTGCCGGGCAGCTTTACCGAGATCACTCCCTGGCAGGGCCAATCGGTTTTTGGCCCGATATTTGGCGGCCTTTCCGGCAAATGGGTGGCGGTCCTGTTCGGCTTCTTTCTCGGTTACGGCGCCACACTGGCGGAGCCGGCTCTCAATGCTCTGGGCAACTCGGTGGAAAGCATTACCGTCGGGGCGTTTCCGAAAAAGCTGCTGATGCATTCCGTGGCCTTTGGCGTCGGTATCGGCATCGCCGCGGGAGTATGCAAGATTGCCTTTAACCTGCCCCTGGCCTGGATGCTGGTGCCGCCCTACCTGGGCCTGGTGGTGCTGACCCTGATTTCGTCGGAGGAATTCGTCAATTTCGGCTGGGACAGCGCCGGGGTCACCACCGGCCCCATCACCGTACCCCTGGTATTGGCCATGGGCCTGGGCGTCGGCGCCAACATACCCGGGGTCATCGATGGATTTGGCGTGCTGGCCCTGGCTTCCGTTGGTCCCATTATCACCGTCCTGGTTGTTGGCCAGATCGTGGCCCGCTACCAGACCGAGAGGCGCAATCCTGCTGGTATCAAAGCAGTGAAGGTCGGGGCGACTGCCAATGACTGAGTGGATAACCCGAAACAATGTTTCCATCGTCACGGCGATCATGCCGATGCAGACCGTGCGCGATGTGGTGCAGTGCGTTTTTGACCTGGGCGACAGGAATGCCCTGGTCATGCAGGGTCGAGGCACGATCCTGCGGGAGCACTGGTACCAGTCGCTGATGCCCCTGATCAGCCCTGAAAAGCGCCTTATCCAGTTCGTGGTTCCGGATATCGAGGTGGATGCCACCATTGAAAAGCTGATAGCCAAGGGCAACCTGAGAAAATCCGGGACCGGCGCGGTGTTTGCTATTCCCTGCGACAACATGATCCATACGCCGGGCTTTGAAATCTGGTCAGGCAGCGACGGCGGCAGTTTTGACGCGACGCCTCAACTCAAGGAAAATCTCAGCGCCATTTTTTGCGTGCTGCAACCCGAGCAGACAGATCCGGTATCCCGCGCCGCCATTCAGGCCGGCGCCCACGGGCCTATTGTCTATTACAGCCAGGGCCGCGGCCTGCGGGATCAGTTGCGCTGGCTGAAAATCACCAAGAAAAAAACCAAGGAAGTGCTGGTTCTGGTTGTCGACAATGCCGATGCCGAGCAGATTATCGAAGCCATGGTGGAGGCCGGCGACATCGACGAACCGGGCCGGGGTTTTCTTTATCGAATGCCGGTACAAAAGGGGCTGGTCAGCCTGGTCACCACCCTCCGGGGACGTCATCGCAAGGCCACCGAGCAACAGATCGTCGAAGCCATTGATGACATCCTTGGCCACAGCCACTGGCGGGACAAGTCGGTAGAGGATCTGGGTGACGCCGGCAAATCCGCCGGACTGAGTTTTTTCAGTGACAGCAGCAAGAAACGCCGATATCTGGAAAAACAGGTGGTCCTGACCTGCCTGGTGTCACGAAAATACGGCGAAACCATCATGGATGCGGCCCTGGCAGGGGGTGCTTCCGGAGCCAACGTCAGTTTTGCCCGATTCATCGAGGCCGACTCGCAAACCACCGGGGCCGGGGTTCAACTGAACCGGGAGGAAGGTATTGTTCGGGTCATCATCCCTGCCGCGAGCTGTCAAAAAGTCATCCAGAGCATGAAAGACGCCATTGACCGGGAGGGTATTGAAACGGCCTGTATTTTCCGCCAGCCGGTGTCATCGGCAATTACGTTCATACAGCAAAGGGAAAGCGAAGCGGTTTAACGATAATCGCTGCGATAATCCCGGTCCCTGGCCGATGGTCGCCGCCGGTGGGGTCTTCTCCTGCTCAGGGATGAATATGCCTTGTTTACCCCGGCAAGTGTTCGAACCCCAGGTAATCGGGATTGCCTGTTTGTTACCGGGGAGTTGTCAGCGGTCAATGCTGTAAAGGAGGTCGATACTCTGCTGCGCGCCGGCCTCCGCTTTCAGCTTGAAGCGCTTGCCCATTTTGTATTCAAGATTGACCAGTGCCCCCGGATTAAACAAATCCTTGACGTAACTGACATACAGGCGCGGCGATAAATACTTGCCGACAATAAGTGAACTTTCCTCCAGGGTATCGCCACTGTTGAGTTTCAGCACATCGACGCCGAGGGCGCTTTGCAGACGCTGGGTGACATATTTGCTCTGGGATATGCCCAGAGCGGCCGCAGCGTCGGAGAGTTTCACGGCTTCTGATTTGCTGGCCCGCTCCAGGGGCTTGCCGGTGAGCAGGATGGCCATGGCTTCACTGGTTGGCAACGCCGGTTCCGAAAATATCTCGCTGCGCAGATCACTGGCAGTTCCACCGATGGAGATGCCCACCTTGGTGTTCTCATAATAGCGCACGGCTCGAACCGACAATCCGGGATTTTCCGGCGGTCCCCGGAAAATCAGCCGCCCTTCCTCAATATCCAGCAACTGGCCGTAGGCCTTGTAGGTACCTTCGAGAACCTGCACCTCCCCATCTACCTGAGTGGGTTTGCCCGGCTTTTCCACCAGGGTGAGATTGCCGGTGAGACCACTGGTAATGCCAAAACCGGAAAAGTGGACATCCTCCCCCAGGATGAGCCGAACCTTGCTATGAATCTGCCAGGATTCGGTCTGTCCGGGGACGGCGACCTGGCTTTCATCCTCGACGACGATGGCATCCCCGGACACCGCGACAGCGGAATCCGGCAGCTTGTTGATCACCACGTTAGCCGCAGGGATCGTCAGCTTGCCGGTAATAGACAGCTTTTTCGGATCGGCACGAAGGTCGATCTCAGGGTTGGCCTGGAGACTGAGTTCGGGCAAGTCGACAGCCTGGAAGCGGTCCCCCACCAGTTTCATTTGCGCCAGCCAACCTTCCTGCCACTGCCAGTCTACTGTGCCGGTTGCAGCCAACTTGCCCTTGCCGGAATGCAGGCTGCTGCTGATTTGCCAGGGCTCGGTACCCTGCCGACGCAGCTCGAACTGCCCTTGCTGGAGTTGTATGCCCAGGTCCGGCACCTGTGCGCCAAAGTCACCGAGCCTGATGAAGCCGGCAATATCCGGCGCAGTGGCATTGCCGCTGATGCCGAGCTCAGCCGTGAACGTACCGGCAAACTGATCAAGGCCGGGAAAAAAGATACCGAACCATTCCAGACTGGAGAAATCGACGTTGATCTTGCCGGCCAGTTCCCCGGTTTTAATTCCGTAGTCCAGGTTGCCGGACAGGATGCCTTCCCCGGGCAACAGGAATTCAAGTCGTGTCTGCCACTTCTCCAGATCGCCCTCCCCCTCCAGCGTCAGGCCGCCAAAAGGGTAGCGATCCACTTCTCCGGCCGTGCGCTGGTCAATGAACTCACCGGCATCCGCGCGCAGATTTATCTTGCCGGTCAATGCCGGCGGCAAGCCCTGGATCGAAAATTCTCCCGACAGCTCGCTCTTTACGCTGGTGGTCACCGGCAGCCAGGGATCGAGAAAGGCCAGATTCATATGTTGCAACTGGCCCTGCGCCAGCACACCCTGCTGTTGCTGCCAGGCAATATCGCTGCAAAACTGTCCCTTGCTGGTTTCTTCCCCGGCGGGGGTGGCATCAGTATTGGCGGGAGCAGCATTTGCCGCTGGGGTATCAGCGTGTGTGGATGGCCGTTGCACCTGTTGTTCCAGGCACAATCCGGACAGATTGACTACATCGGTGCCGATGCTGACCGGCGCTGTATCGAGCAGGCGCCAGTAACCTGCCCGGAGTTCACTAAATTCCGCGCGCTGCAACTGACCGGTCCACCGGCTGTCCTGCAGGCCACCGCTGGCCGCCAGCTTCGCAGACAGGCCATCCCCCTGCAGGTTCAGTTCCATGCTGTGATCAGTGACATTGCCCCGCCAGTCAAAATCCAGGTCAACCCGTTGCTGGCCCGGCGCGGTCAGTCCCTGCGCCTTCAACGCCAGCTCGACGTTATTGGCCTTGAAGGCATCGGGTGCCAGGGTGAGATTGAGTTTATCCGCCCGGTATTCCTGGAAGCCCAGGTTCTCGGCGACGATTGCGGCGGTAACCGCCGGCCTGGTCAGGGTACCCCGGGCATTGCCTGTGGACTGGAGTTGACCACTGAGCCCGGGGGCCAGCGCAGCCAGGTTGGCAGCGTCAATCTGCCAGTCGAAGGCCATCAAATTATCGCCGTTGATCGGGCTTTTTCCGTCACCCTGCGAAGACGACAGGGCCAGACTGCCATTGAGGGCTATCCTGTTTTGCTCCAGGTTGAGCCGAAAGCCGGGGGTCTTCAGGGATGCGCCGTCGTAGCTGAAATTGCCGCTCGCATCCAGGGGATACTGGCGCAAATGCCCTGACATCCGGTCGATATCCAGACTGGCCAGCAGGCTGTCGGCGCTGACACGGCCATTCGTACTGAAATGGCCGCTAATCTCGCCGGGCCAATCGGACTGAAATGCTCCCGGATTGAACCGGTCCAGATCGATATCGAGATTCCATAACAGTTGCGGCTGCCAGTCGACATTGCCCCGGGCTTGCAGCTGACCGGCGTCGGTGGCCAGGGTCAGCGACTGGATAGAGACACCGCTGGCACTGCCTGTCAGCGCCAGCTCGATGGCCGCAGACGGAAGGGCCGGACCGGTCTTGTCCGTACCTGGAAAGTCACCGGGCTTCACTTCCAGAGCACCGCTGACACTGTAAGCAGCGAATGATCCCTCGACATTCAGGTCGCCGCCGGAGGTGACGGGCAGAGACAGCAATTGCGGCGGCACCACCAGTTGCTGCCAGCTGGCCTGGGCAGCAATTCGGAACTGCCTGAAATCGAGTGCTGTGGTGCTGGCATCGAAGCCGGTCTCCAGCGTGCCCTTGATATCAACCGGCGAGGGCAGACGGGTCGATATTTGAATTGCCGGCCGATCCAGCCCACCCTTGACAGAGATAAATCCGTCGAACTCCGGCGCGTAGGGCGGCCAGCCGCCTGTCAGGTCGAGCCGCAGATCCATGGCATAGGGCGGCCGATTGCGCAGCCGCCCGGCCAGTCTTGCCTGGTGACCGGCATACTCGACCAGCAACTGGTCAATGCGGGTAAAAATCGGTCCCTGGCTGGCGCCCAGTTGGATCCGTTCCAGAACAATTTCATCACCCTCGGGCTGGGTGATATGTAACTGGCGAATATCGGCCTGTCTGATGCTTATCGGGATTCCGATAGACAGGCTCGGCCAGGGTCCCGCCACTTCCGGTTCATCACTGCCGGCGGCCTTGAGAGTCAAGTCGACACCGGAGGCATTGAACCGGCTGAGAACAAATCGTCCCACCAGCAGGCTATTGAGTTTCCAGGCGGATTCCAGGGCGTCAACCTTCAAAACCATGGCGTCGGTGGTCAGCGCCAGCCCACGGATCGAAAAGCCATCTATCAGCGCACCGTCAAACTTTTCGATGTGAATATCGACGGGAACCACAGCCAGGGATTTACTGACAAGCCAGCGACTGCCGGACTCGGTGGACAGCAAGGCGAACAGGCCAAGCACCAGCATCAGCAGTAACACCAGCGGCAACGTCAGGCCAGCGGTGCCCAGCAGCAACCATTTGCGCCCGGGCGTCACAGGTCGGGCCCCATGGACAGGTGCAGACGAAAGCCACCGTTTTCGAGAGACCTGGCCAGATCAACGCGAATGGGACCGATGGGCGACCGCCAGCGCAGTCCCAGACCGACACTGCTTTGCAGCTCAAACCGGTTGTTGTCAAAGGCGTTACCGGCATCGTAAAACAGGGCAACACCGTAATCGCGCCACACCAGGTGGTCGTACTCGATACTGGTCGTCACCATGTGCTTGCCTCCCAGTACCTCCCCGTTTTCATCGACTGGCCCCAGGGATTTGTAGTCGTAGCCGCGGACACTGCTGTCGCCACCGGCGAAGAAACGCAGTGATGCCGGCAGTTCGGTAAATTCACTGACGGCGCTGCCGGCCACCTCGACACGACCGAGCACGCGGCCTCCGCCCAGGGGAACAATGGCCTTGGCCCGCAGGATCATCTGCAACAGGGTGACATCAGAAGCCAATTGTTCCATGGCGCCACGCAGGGTACCGGACAGGCGCCAGCCACGGGTCGGCCAGGTCGGGTTGTTGCTGCGGGTCTTGGTCCAGTTGGTCGTGGCCAGAACCACCTTGCTGCGATTGACCACATCGGCC
>QJWQ01000084.1 GCA_003235325.1 Gammaproteobacteria bacterium
GCCACCGGCCACAGACCCCAGGCCCTGGTGCTGCTGGCAGCCATCGTCCCGGTGATCCTGGTAGTGGCATATCTTCGCAATTCGGCCGGGGAAGGTGGCCGACCGCCGCCAATTCACGATATCAGCACCGATACCGAGAATCCGCCGGCATTTCGGACAGCGTCGGTATTGCGCCCGGGCTGGGCAAATTCAACCGACTGGGCCGGCGACAACCATGCCAGGATTCAGAGGGCTGCCTATCCGCACTTGGGGGGGTTACTGTTGCCGGTACCGGCTGAATCGGCCTATAAGACCATCCTGGAACTGATCGGCAACAGGGGCTGGGAAATCACCGGCCGGGAGCCTGCGTCTTTCCGGGTAGAGGCGGTGGCCGAAACGGCCCTCTGGCACTTCAAGGATGATGTGGTCATTCGAGTGACAGCGAAAGGCGAAAACCACTGCCTGGTGGACATGCGTTCGGCCTCCCGGGTCGGCGTCGGTGATATGGGAACAAATGCCCGGAGAATCAGCGATTTCCTTTGGGACCTTGATCAACGGCTTGGAAATGAATCCCGGCGACAAGAATAGGACATGCAGGCTTGACAGTGCATAAGGGGATTCTTAGAATGCGCGCCTCCCTAGAGGACATGCGTTTTTAAAGATTGAAATTCGCCGTGTCATGGAGTCACCCGGGGGGGGATGTAAGTGCCAAAGCCTGTGGGTAAAAGAGGCAAGGCCGGGAATAAACGCAAGAAAAAGTGCAAGGAAGCGTGTAGGAAAATAAAAAGTCCCGTTCGTCTAGAGGCCTAGGACACTGCCCTTTCACGGCGGTAACAGGGGTTCGACTCCCCTACGGGACGCCATTTTTGATAAATGTGCCTTCATCGGGCACGTTATAACAAGACGGTTTTCGCAATGTTAACTGTCAGGCTCCAGGCGGGAATAGCTCAGTTGGTAGAGCGCAACCTTGCCAAGGTTGAGGTCGCGAGTTCGAGCCTCGTTTCCCGCTCCAAACTACGAAAGCCCCGCGTTAGCGGGGTTTTTTTTGGTCTTTTGCATGCCGCAATAATCATCCGCAACACCGGTTGCTGTTGTCCCGGTGCAAACCGAAGGCACCGGATCTGGCGTTTGCCAAAGGCGGTGCCGGATGCGAAACCGGCCTGAACCCTGTGGTCCGCAGGTTTGATGCCCCGGGTCGGGCACAATGGTTTGTCGACCTGAGAGTCGTTCCTGAAGCCAATCCGGTTGACCGAGTCCGCCCGGCCTTCGAAAATGATCGAAACCCGGACAGGGCCAGAGGATAACCGTGATAAAACCTGATGCCAGTGAGGCTGTCCTGCACCCGCCTCGCCGCGATTCGGTCCGCAACAGGGATATCGACCCGGAGGGACCGGCTCTATGCAGATAACCGTTCGATTCTGGCACAGGGGCGCTGCCATTTGATCGCAACCGGTGACATCTTTCTGAGCTACGCCCACACGGACCAGGCCATGGCCCGGGTCGTGGTGGAGGCCCTGCGCGCCACCGGTGCGGGAGTCTGGTGGGACCAGGATATTCCCCTCGGAGCGAACTGGCAGCAGGAGCTCGAAAGGCAACTGGGCCAGTGCAGCGTATTCCTGTTGCTCCTGGGCGGGCCGGGCGTTTCCGGCTGGGTCGGGGGCGAGGTGGGTGTGGCCCTGGACAGGCACTACCGTCGCGGCGAAAAGTCGCCTCTCCCCATCGTGCCGGTATTGCTGGGCAAGGCCGAGCCTTCGGCGATACCACCCTTTCTCAGCCAGTTTCAATACTATCAACTGGGAGACGGGCGCGATCCCGCCGCAATCGCCGGGCTGATACGAGCCCTTGGCGAGAACCTGCTCTTTGGCTACCGCAAACCCCCGGTGGCGACATCACCGGAACGATGCCCCTTCCCCGGTCTCGCCTGCTACGGAGAAGACCGGCGCGCGTTTTTTCTCGGTCGCTATACCGATATCCACCGGGCGCTGGAACTGTTCAGTACACCCGAACACGGCGCTCCGCGCCGCTGGCTGCGGATCGAGGGCAACAGCGGTCTGGGCAAGTCCTCCCTGTTGCACGCCGGACTACTCCCGGCGCTCAAGGACGGCTGGGTGGAACTCGGCAACGCCGATTGCCGCCTGCAGTTGCTGGGTAGCCTGCGCCCCGGCCAGATGCCATTGGCTGAACTGGCGCGCCTGGTGGCGAGGGCCTTCCGCCTGCATTCCGAAGACCTGGAACGGCGCTTCAGGGACCCGGATTTCAGCCTGGCCCATCTGTTTGCCGAGCACCTGCCCGAGGAGCAACGGCGGTTGCCGCTGTTGGCCATCGACCAGTTTGAAGAACTGTTCACCCTGGGCGGAGACCACGCTGGCGAGCGGGCGCGATTCGATCAGTTGCTGGCAGAGGCCATCGAGGACGATCGCTACCCCCTGTACCTGATTACCACCCTGCGCAGCGATTTTCTCGGCCAGTTCGAACGGGTGCCACGACTCAATAGCCTGCGCTCGCAGGCAGCCCGCTACGAACTGCTGCCGGTGGGGGAGGCGGGACTCAACGATATCGTGCGCCATGGTGCCGAACTGGCCGGTGTGACCTTCAGTGATGATGATCTGGCCGGGGAGATCATCCGGGAAGCCCTGCACGAACCCGGCGCCCTGCCCCTGGTCAACAACCTCCTGCGCCTGCTCTGGGAGGAAGGCCATGGCCAGGGCAAATTGCAGCGCGCCCGCTATAGAGACCTCGGCGGTCTGGGGGGCGCCCTTGCCCGCAGCGCCGACGACCTGCTGAACCGTCTGGGCGATCAACGGGGGAACGGTCTGCGATTACTGCTCAACCTGGTCCAGCCCGGCATCAATACTCCCCACGCCCGGCGCACCATCAGCCGGGCTCGGGCGCTGGACTGTGTCGGCGGCGATGCCGTCATTATCGACCACCTGAGCGGCCATGCTGCCGCTCGCAAACGGGAGGACGAGGCCGCGCGGCTGCTGATGATCAGCCCCGCCGGCAACAGGAATCCGGAGGACAGCGAAGCTCATGCCGACGATCAGATCGACCTGATCCACGAAACCCTGTTGCGCCGTCGACCCGACGGCGAGCCCTACTGGCCCACCCTGTGGCGGGCCATCGAGGAAACCGATTTCCTGGAAGAACGCACCCGTCTCGAGCAACAGGCCGCCGCCTGGCGGAAAAATCCGGCGGACATTGCCCTTGCCCGTGGCCGGGAATTGCGTCGCTTTATGGCACACCGGCCCGGTGCCACCGAAGAGGTAACGCAGTACCTCGACGCCTGCGCTGTCAAGAATCGACGCCACAGGAGGAACGGGTGGATTATTGCCGCGGTTTGTCTACTGGTACTGTCCGTTTTGACCGAGACCGTTTACTGGTTGTGGGATCACAATCCCGGTGAACTGAGCCTGCGGGAGAGCCTGCAGCGGGTGACCGTACACTGGCGCCATATCCTGGGTATCCCGGCGAGGCCAACGCTGGTCGATGTCCCCGATATGCCCGATGGCAGCCGCTGCTTTCAGATGGGCACACCGGGCGAACCCTTCAGCTTTGAGTACCCGGCTCACCGGGTCTGCGTGCCGCCCCTGCAAATGAGCGCGCATGAAATCACCTTTGCCCAATACGACGCCTATAGCGCAGACGTGGGCAAAGAATGGCCTGACGCTGAATGGGGGCGTGGTGATCAGCCGATCATCAGAGTCTCATGGCTGGACGCCGTGGATTACGCTGATTGGCTCGGCGAACAAACGGGCCGGTCCTGCAATCTGCCCACCGAGGCCGAGTGGGAGTACGCGGGCCGGGCCGGCACCACCACGAACTATAGCTGGGGCGACGAGATCGGCAGCAATAATGCCAACTGCTGGAACTGCGGCAGCCAGTGGGACAGGCAGCAAACCACCCCGGTGGCAACCTTCGCCCCCAATCCCTGGGGCCTTTTTGACATGCACGGCAATGTCTGGGAGTGGGTGCAGGATTGCTGGCACGATAACTACCAGGGCGCCCCGGTGGACGGTAGCGCATGGGGACAAAAGGCGGACGATTGCGGCGTCCGCGCGCTGCGGGGAGGGTCCTGGAACGGCTATCCGGACTACCTCCGCGCCGCCTACCGATCCAGAGCCAATATCGACAGACGCGATCTCAACCTTGGCTTTCGTGTGGCGTGCCGTCCTCTTACCGCTGAGTAATGATTGCTGGCAGCTGTTCAAAGTGGACGTACCGGTACTTTCCGGGAGGCCCTGTATAAAATGACCCTGGTGGACAAGGCACCTGTCTGCTGTCGGCGAATCGTTATCTCGAATTAAACCCGTAAAAGCGGCTATGGTTTCCCACGCTTCGGCAATCCCCTGGTCGAATTACCGCCACAATACGCGGGGCAAGTCGACCCTATTGATTACACGCCATGGCCAGTAAACTCAATCGGCAAACACCATCGCAGATTGACAAAAGCTTTGCTGCCTTGCCTAAGAGGGGCAGCAAGTCAGAAAAGCATCAAAGGACAAGATATCAATGATTCTGGCTCCTTTGATGCTTTAGGAAACCTCTGAATATTTCAGGTCCCCGTCATTGCGAGCGAAGCGAAGCAATCCAATGCGCTGATAATGAAGAGTTTTTTTGGATTGCCGCGTCGCTTCGCTCCTCGCAATGACAATTTATCAGAGGTTCCTAAGATACCTTGATACTTTCAATACGTTGATAATTATTGGACTACTTTGGCAGACCGGCATTTAACTCGACTGCGCGCAGTCTGGCAGACACCTGGCTCGAATAAAGCGCCATCAATGAAGCTCTGCCATATTCTTTTTCCAGTTCCATGCCTCTGATCGGGTTGATACCGTATCGGTACTTTTTGCCGCCAGCACCAGGTGGTAGTTTCCAAACGCCCCATGACTTTGGCATGGTCCAGTAAATGTTGTCCGGGTGTGGTTTGAGTTGCGATGGTTCAAGCAAATCGTTTTGCATCACTCTTTCCTTATGAGTCTTGCGTCATTCGTCTATGGTTAATCGGGTCGTAAATCGTTAATCGGGTCAGGATCAGGCCGCAAACCTGATCGTTCTTCAGGTTAGCCTTCAGGGAAAAGAACAGGGCCTTTTTTCTGGTTCAGTCGAATTCACTTTGCTGCCGTGTGAGGTTAACACCAGGGAGGAAGTACTTTTGGCGCAACCCAAGGTTCCCGAGCAGACAAGGTTCCCGAGCAGCGTTGATTGGGTGTGATCGTCCCTTTCCAAGTGTTCATTCCTGAAGACCGGAATGGCCCCGTCGCATCGCTTGCCTGCCTGGTCAGGCCCGGCTGCAGGTCGAAGTCAGTAGGGAATTTACCGTCTGAGGTTTGAAGGGTAAGCCCCTCTCGGGGCAGCGTGTAATTTTTAGCATGATTGCCTCCCTGCTGTCGACCTTATTTAAGAAAGAAAATTCGTTCATAAATCACCAGGATGTTGCAGGTGGCACCGGGCAACGGTGGCGCTCGGCTGCCGGTTTGGCTTGGGCGGATCACAGGGCTGAAATTTGGTCGAATCAGAAAGGAGGCTGCCGCCATTTTCTCAGGGCGGGTAACAAGCGGCCTTGGCCAGGAAGTTCTCCTGAGAAGGACAAAATACCCCAAGGTCGCCCGCCAACTACTTTCGGAAACTGCGTTATACTCCGGCCGGATTGATGAGTGTGAGTTAAATAACATGCAGGACGCAAAACCACCACTCCGCGTCTTTGTCGGCTCCCCCGGCGATGTGCAGGCTGAGCGCAAACAGGCCTTCGAACTGATCGAGAAGATCGCGCAGCAACCGTCATTCCGGAATTCCTGCGACCTTCAACCTGTGGGTTGGGACCGCAGTCCCTATGCCCGTAGTGCGCATGTGACCCCGCAGTTGGCCATCGACAAG
>QJWQ01000073.1 GCA_003235325.1 Gammaproteobacteria bacterium
GGCACCGAGGCGGTCGACAATGGCACCCCTGACCGACACCGGCAGGAATTTGACGATGGGCGATTGCAGGCCATTGTCCAGGTCTGACCGGTCATTGACCTTGATATAGGCCAGGCCCCTGGCGCCGTAAATGCCGACGAAACGGGTGTAATCGTCGATTTGCTTGCGACTCAGCAATGCATTGCCGCCGGGAATCCGCATGGCGGCAACACGTCCTCTGGGGTCGTTGGCCGGTCCCGAAAACACCTTGAAATCGACATCGCCCATCAGGTCCCTGACTTCCACCAGTTCCAGGGGAATTCGCAAGTCAGGCTTGTCTGAGCCAAAGCGGGACATGGCCTCCGAATGAGGCATGCGGGGAAACCGGCCCAGTTCCACCTCAAGGGTCTCACTGAACAGCTTGCGGATCATGGACTCCGACAATTCCATGATGGTTTCCTGGTTGGCGAAGGAGAGTTCGATGTCCACCTGGGTAAATTCCGGCTGCCGGTCGGCGCGCAGATCCTCGTCGCGAAAACATTTGGCGATCTGGAAATAGCGATCGACACCAGCCACCATTAACAACTGCTTGAACAACTGCGGCGACTGGGGCAATGCGAAAAACTTGCCCTGGTGCGTACGGCTCGGCACCAGATAGTCCCGGGCCCCCTCCGGTGTGGCCCGGGTCAACACCGGCGTTTCCACTTCAAAAAAGCCGTTGTCCACCAGGAAGTTGCGCATGGAGGTGGTGACCCGGGAGCGAAAGCGCAGTTTTTCCAGCATCTCCGGCCGGCGCAGGTCCAGGTAACGGTATTTGAGCCGAACATCCTCGCCGACGGGTGTGTGGCCATCGAGGGGAAATGGCGGCGTTTCCGAGGTGTTGAGAATGGTCAGCTCCTCGGCGTAGACCTCGATTTCCCCGGTGTTCATCTCCGCATTGACCGTCTCCGGTGACCGGGCCCGCACCCGCCCCCTTACCTGCAGCACAAACTCGCTGCGAACACGATCCGCGATCTGGAAATAATCGCCGCAGTCGGCATCGAACACGACCTGAACCACGCCCTGACGGTCCCGAAGGTCAATGAATATGACGCCGCCATGGTCCCGTCGCCGGTCGACCCACCCGCAAAGTGTGACTTCCTGGTTCACGGACGATGGCAGCAGGTCACCGCAATAGCTTGTTCGCATGGATTCTTTCCTGGCTGTTGGACTGGTTCTGTGAGTGAAATGGAAAGCGGCTCAGCTGGTCGCAGGCGACTTTTGTGCTTTTGTATCCGTTTTTGTTTCCGTTTTTGTTTCCGGTTGCCTGGATTCGGTGCCCTTGGCGGAACCGGCATCGCCACCACCGTCCCCGGCGATATTTTTTTTCTTGCCTTTTTTGAAGTCCGTTTCGTACCAGCCGCTGCCACTCAGCCGAAAACCGGCGGCGGAGACCAGCTTGCGCAGTTGGGGCTGGCCACAGGCAGGGCAATCCCTGAGGGGTTCTTCACTGATTTTCTGAAGGACCTCGAGGCTATGCTCGCAGGCCCGGCACTGGTATTCGTAAATCGGCATGGATCACTCACCGGCATGTGGGCAAAAAAGGGACGGCATTATACATCAGCCCTTCACCGCCTAGAAGGGTTGGAAAACAAGGCCGGATTATTCCGCTTTTTGCCAGAATTGTGACTATTTTGACGAATATTTTGGTCAATGGACCCATATTTTGCGGCCAATCAGTTGCCTCGGGGTAACCGATACTATATACATGTCGCAGGCTGATGTTCGTCAGTTCCGGGCTGCAGGCAAGGGCACCGGAGTAACTCGCCATTTTCCTGAATAACGACTAGACAAACACTGTAAGCAAAGGGATCAGTCCTATGGCCGCAAAAAAATCACCCGCAACCAAAACTGCAGCTGCTGTAAAGGCCCCGGCAAAAACTCCGGTAAAAGCTCCTGCAAAAGCCCCGGTTAAAAAGCTGACCGCCGTCTCGGAAAAATACACCAAGACCCAAATCCTCAACGAACTGGCCGAAACCACCAGCCTGAGTAAAAAGCAGGTAAACGACGTACTCGAGAAACTGGCGGATGTGATCGAAAGGCACGTCAAGAAGCGGGGGGTGGGTGAATTCACTTTGCCTGGACTGATGAAAATCAAGACTGTCAAGAAACCGGCCAAGCGGGCGCGCAAGGGCATCAATCCCTTTACTGGTGAAGAAACGGTGTTCAAGGCCAGACCCGCCAGCACCTCGGTGAAGATTCTGGCGCTGAAACGACTGAAAGACATGGCCAACTGATCCGCAACCACGCGGTTCGAATCAACGACAAGAACCCTGTACCGGCCCCGATTCCGAGCCTGGCACGTACCTCCGTGCCCGGATTCGGATCAGCTGTTGAAGCTCAGCCTGCCGTGCGAAAGGCCAAAGCCCCCAGAGCATCGGCAAGCTGTTTTGCCCGATGTTCCAGTTCATTGTCGTGATAGGCTGTGGCGGCTGCGGCACCCCAGACCGGCCCGGGCCAGGACGGGTCGTTGCGATAACGAACGATGTGGTGAATATGCAGTTGCGGTACGACATTGCCCAGGGCCGCAATATTGATCTTGTCAGCGGCGAAAACCCGGACCAGGGTCCTGGCCAGGAGGCTGGATTCCCGTGTCAACTGCATCTGCTCCTCCTCGGCCAACTGGTAGATCTCGGTTATTCCCGGGCGCTCCGGTACCAGGATAAACCAGGGATAATTGGCGTCCCGGTGCAGCAGCAACAACGAGAGGTCAAAACGCCCCACCGGCAGGGTGTCGCCAGCGAGACGGGAATCCAGTTCAAACATCGGCATTCTCCATTTATCTGTACCCGGAACAACAGTGACTTTAGAATAGCACGCTTTGCCAATCAGCCCGGAAAGCCATAAAGCATGCGAGCCAGTCGTTACCTGATAGCCACCCTGAAGGAAATCCCCGCCGACGCCGAAGTTATCAGCCACCAGTTGATGCTTCGGGCCGGCATGATTCGCAAACTGGCCTCCGGACTCTACACCTGGCTGCCCATCGGCTTGCGCACCCTGCGCAAGGTCGAGGCCATCGTCCGGGAGGAAATGGACCGCTCCGGCGCCCAGGAAGTATTGATGCCCGTGGTTCAGCCTGCGGAACTCTGGCAGGAGTCCGGGCGCTGGCAGCAGTACGGCCCGGAACTGCTGCGCATGCGCGACCGCCATGAACGCCCCTTCTGTCTGGGACCGACCCACGAGGAAGTGATCACCGACCTGATCCGCAATGAGGTCCAGAGCTACAAGCAGTTACCGGTCAATTTCTACCAGATCCAGACCAAGTTCCGCGATGAGGTACGACCCCGGTTCGGCATCATGCGGTCTCGTGAATTCCTGATGAAGGACGCCTATTCGTTTCACACCAGCGCCGGGAGCCTGCAGGAAACCTACGACCTGATGTACCGGACCTACAGCCGTATCTTCAGCCGCCTGGGCCTGGATTACCGCCCGGTACAGGCCGATACCGGCAGCATCGGCGGCACCGGTTCCCACGAGTTTCACGTGCTCGCCGCCTCCGGGGAGGACGACATCGCCTTCTCCACCGAGAGCGATTACGCCGCCAACGTCGAAATGGCCGAGGCCCTGGCGCCCGCCTATACTCCGGCCGCACCAACCCAAACCCTGGCCGAGGTCGCCACCCCCGGCGTGCACAGCATCGACGCTGTCTGTGCCTTCCTGGGAATCCGTGCCGAGCAAACCCTGAAAACCCTGATCGTGCTCGGGGAGGAACCGGAACAACTGGTGGCCCTGGTGCTCCGGGGTGATCACAGCCTCAACGAGATCAAGGCGGAAAAACTTGCCGGTGTCGGCGCGCCCCTGACCCTGGCCGGCGAACAGGCCATCCGCACCGCCCTGGGCTGCAGTATTGGCTCCCTGGGCCCGGTGGCACTGGCTATTCCTCTGATTGTCGACCGCAGCGCGGCGGTTTGCGCCGATTTTGTCTGCGGCGCCAACCGGGACGGTTTCCACTACACCGGCGCCAACTGGGGCCGGGATTGCTCTTCACCACGGGTCGAGGACATTCGCAATGTCGTCCCCGGCGACCCGAGCCCGGACGGGCGCGGTGTGCTGGAGATCCGCCGCGGTATCGAGGTCGGTCACATCTTTCAGCTGGGCACAAAATACAGCGAGGCCCTGAAAGCCCGGGTACTGGATGAAAACGGCAGGGACCTGACCATGATCATGGGCTGTTACGGCATCGGCGTCAGCCGTATCGTCGCCGCTGCCATCGAACAGAACCATGACGAACGCGGCATCATCTGGCCGGACAGCCTGGCCCCCTTCCAAATCGCCCTGGTGCCGATCAGTCCCCACAAATCCGAACAGGTGCGCGCCTGCTGCGAGGATATATACCTGCGCCTGCAGCAGGCGGGTTATGAGGTGTTGTTTATGGACGCTGACAGGGCCAGGCTCGGAGTGATGCTGGCCGACGTTGAACTGCTCGGCATACCCCACCGACTGGTGGTCGGTGATCGCGGCCTGTCCCAGGGAGTAGTTGAATACCAGAATCGTCGGGTACAGGAAAAGATCGAGGTGCCCTTGTCACAGTTAATCGAATTCATGCAAGGCAAGATAGTCCTGAACCCGTGAATCCCTCGAAGTCGGCCTCCCCATTCACCGCGCTGCCGCCCGGTCCGACAGCCCGGGCGCAGTCGGCCCGGCGGTCCCTGGCCGCCCGGCTGTCTAGACTACCCCTGCTGGCAGCCGTTTTTGTCTCGATAGTGCTGGCGGAGCCCGCCTGGGATCTGGACACCGAACTGCTCAACCAGCTCAGTGAGACAGTGTCCCGATCCGACAGTTTTCAGGACCGCTTCGACGCCGAAGTCTGGTTGCTGGCCCAATCGACGAAGCTGGAGAAATTTATCGCCGAGAAGCGGGACCGACTGGAATTCCTGCGCAAGGTGCACCGGGCCGCCAGCCTGGCCGGATTGCAACCGGAAGTGGTGCTGGCGGTGATCGAGATTGAAAGCCGGTTTGATCCCTATGCCATATCCTCCGCCGGCGCCCAGGGACTGATGCAGGTGATGCCATTCTGGAAAAACGAGATCGGCCGGCCGGACGACAACCTGATCAATCCGGAGGTCAACCTCCGCTACGGCTGCACCATTCTCAAATACTACCTGGACAAGGAAGAGGGCCGGCTGGCCGACGCCCTCGCCCGCTACAACGGCAGTTACGGACAATACTGGTATCCGGAACGGGTACTGATCGCCTGGGAAAAGCGCTGGCGCTAATGCCCACACCCACAATCTAACTCTCATCGCCACAGATTCGACTCCACCGGGAACTGGTATGCAAAAACGATTTACCGCCAAGGACAGCCTGTTACTGGCCATGCTCGTGCTGATTTTCTTCACCCTGATCCTGGCCATGTACATGGTCGATCGCCAGTGGCTGAAACTGGCGGAAGTGGAGCAAAGCTTGCGGGAACAGTCCGGTGATCTTCGCGGCATTCGCGATCGTGTCCGCGACCTGGACCGGCGACTGCAAAGCGGCTCGCTGACGGTCGGGGACGACCGGGGCACACCCGGACTACCGGCGGCATTCGAGCGGGCCTTCAGTGCCAGCCAGGCGGAAGATTACGCCCAGGGGGACTGGCTGGTGGATGCCTTCGGCTCCGGGCTGAAAACCATCACGCCGCTGGTCAGCACCGATGCCTACGCCAGTGTTGTGCAGCAGTACGTGATTGAAACCCTGTTGACCCGGGACCCGGACAGCCTGGAGTGGCAAGGCCTGCTGGCCCGGGACTGGCAGATCAGCGACGACGGCCTGGAATTTACCTTTAACCTGCGCCCCGATATTCGCTTTTCCGACGGCAAACCCTGCACCGCCGACGATATTGTCTTCAGTTTCGACTTCGCCATGAACCCGGCCATCGCCGCGCCGCGGCAGCGGGCCTACTATGAAAAAATCGAATCGGTGACCAAAACCGGACCACTGCAGGTGGTGTTCAAATTCAAGGAGCCCTATTTCAACAGCCTGGCCCTGGCCGGCGGCCTGGAGATTCTGGCCAGACACTTCTACGAACCCTATCTGCAGCGGCCTGAGACCTTCAACCAGTCCAAGGGACTGCTTATCGGCACCGGGCCCTACCGGCTCAAGGACCCATCGACCTGGACCCCCGACAAGGGCCTGGTGGAACTGGAGCGCAATCCCCGCTACTGGGGCCCGGTTGCCCCCAGCTTTGACCGGGTCCTGTGGAAAATCATCGAGAATGACAGCGCCCGGCTGACCACTTTTCGCAACGGTGAAATCGACAGCTATTCGGCCCGGCCCCAGGAGTATCAGAAGCTGCTGGCGGACAAGGAACTCAACGCCCGCAGCCACAATTTCGAATACATGAACCCGGTGGCCGGCTACAGCTACCTGGCCTGGAATGAGATCAAGCAGGATCGGCCCACCATCTTCGCCGATCGCCGGGTGCGGCTGGCCATGACCCTGCTCACCGATCGCCAGCGCCTGATCGAGGAGATCTATCTCGATTACGCCGAACCCGCCATCAGCCCGTTCAATCCCCGCAGCAAGCAGCACGATCCGGCCCTGACACCCCACGGCTACGACCTGGAGCGGGCCCTGACCCTGCTCCGGGAGGCCGGCTTTGAGGACCGGGACGGCGACCGGGTGCTGGAGGATGCCGAGGGAAAACCGTTTCGTTTTGAATTGACCTATTTCCAGGACAACGAGGATTCCAAGCGCATGGTGTTGCTGCTCAAGGACCTCTACGCCCGGGCCGGTATCCTGCTGGTACCGAAACCCTCCGAGTGGCCGGTCATGCTCGACCTGCTGGACAAGCGCACTTTCGACGCCATTACCCTGGGCTGGACCAGTGGCGTCGAGACCGACATCTACCAGATGTTTCACAGCAGCCAGCGGATTCCGGGCGGCGATAACTTTATAGGCTACGCCAACGAGCAACTGGACCAGCTGATCGACCGGGCCCGGGCGACGGTGGAGGAAGAACCGCGTATGGCCCTGTGGCGCCAGGCGGAGCGAATCATGTACCAGGACCAGCCCTACACCTTCCTGATCCGGCGCCAGTCGCTGCTGTTTCTCGACAAGCGCCTGCGCAACCTGAAAGTGACTAAACTCGGTCTCAATTTCGCCCTGTTGCCGATGGAAATCTACGTCCCCGCCGGCCTGCAGAAATATGTCAAGTAGCCTGCTACCGACAGAGAACTGAGATGTACACCTACATCCTGCGCCGCCTGCTGCTGATGCTGCCCACCCTGCTGGGCATTACCCTGGTGGTCTTTGTGGTGATGGCATCGGCCCCCGGCGGTATCAGCGCCCAGACCCTGATCGAGGGCCAGAACCTGGAACCCCAGGCCAAAAAGGCCCTGGAGGATTACTACAATCGCCGCTATGGCCTGGATTCGCCAGCGCCCGTGCAGTATTTGCGCTGGCTCAATAATGTCTCGCCCATCGGCTTTACCTTTGACCAGGATTTCCACATCAACGGTTTCTCCCTGGCCAAGGGCTCCGACCTGGGCACCAGTTTCATGTACGGCCGCCCGGTCACCGACCTGCTGGCGGAACGGGTGCCCATCACCCTGCTGCTCAATATCCTGTCGATCCCCCTGATCTACGTCATCGCCATCGGCATCGGCGTCCACGCCGCCACCCGGCGCGGCCAGACCTTCGATGTCGGCTCCGGCCTGTTCATGCTGGCCCTGTGGTCGGTGCCGACCATGCTGGCGGGGGTGCTGCTGATTGGCTTTTTTGCCAGCGACCAGTACTGGCACTGGTTTCCCACCGCCGGCCTCAGCCAGCGGGAAGCCCTGGATATGCCGTTCCTGCCCCACTGGCAGAACCTGACTGACCTGCTGTTGCTTTTTGGCGGCATCGCCGCCGGCATCATCACCTTTCTTGGCATCGGTCACGGGGGTTCCCGGCGCCTGCGGGTGCTGGTATTGGCCACTGCCGGGGTGATGCTCGGAGGCTGGATGGCCGCCGCCCTGCCCGGATCGACGGGGCTGCTGTCAACCCTTTTTCTGGCGGCCATGGCCGGCGGCCTGCTGGGTGTGGTGGGCTATACAGACTATGCCGGCCTGCGCACCGTGTTGCTGGGGCTGGCCGGTGCCCTGCTGGGAGCCATCCTCGCCCTGCAATGGAGCCAGGGTGAATTTGTTCGTGGCTTTCTTCTGGACCGGGCCTGGCACCTGGTATTGCCGGTGTTCTGCCTGTCCTATGGCGGTTTTGCCTTTCTGTCGAAACTGACCCGCACCTCGGTGCTGGAAAATCTGCTGGCGGATTATGCCCGCACTGCCAGGGCCAAGGGAGTGGCAGAGAAGGATGTGCTCTGGCGCCACGTCTTTCGCAACAGCCTGTTGCCCCTGATTACCGTCTCCGCCAGCCTGCTGCCGAGCCTGCTGGGGGGTTCGGTAATTGTCGAACAGATTTTCAGTATCGAGGGCATGGGCAAACTGGGTGTCCAGGCGGTGCAGGGCCGCGACCGGGAACTGGTACTGTCCATCACCCTGATCAGCGGCCTGTTGACCCTGGTCAGTTACCTGCTGGCGGATATCTGTTACGCCATTGCCGATCCCCGGGTGAGCTATGAATGAGGCAATCGCAGCGGACACAGCTGTCCCGGGACAGCCCCCGCGGCAGGACTCCGGCTATGCCCGCAAGGTGCTGCGCGCTACCTTTGCCCGCTGGGGGGCGCGGCTCGGCATCGCCTGGATTCTGTCTCTGCTGCTGCTGGCGGTCTTTGCCCCCTTTATCGCCAGCAGCTACCCGCTGCTGATGGCGGTCGACGGCCAGCTGCGCAGCCCGTTGCTGGCGCACCTGGGTCCGGGTGATGTCAGTCTGCTGGTGCTGTTTGCCGGCGCCCTGGTATTGATTCGCCTGCGCCTGCGCTGGCGCCAGCGATTCGCCTGGCTGGTGGCCATTGGTCTGGTAGCCGGCGTGCTCAGTTCGCTCCTGGTCAAGCCACCCGCCATTACCATCTACGAAGTCTACCGGGAAGCGGAGTCGGCCGGACGCATCGACTGGCTGATACGGGCACCGGTGCCCTACTCGCCCAAGGATTACCTGCGAGACCAGGGTGACACCGGGCTGGAAGCCCCCCTGGAGAGCGACCACCGCCGCCACTGGTTCGGCACCGAGGAAAACGGCGCCGATGTCCTCAGCCGCATGGTGCACGCATCGCGCATTGCCCTGGGCATCGGCTTTGTCGCCACCGGCATCGCCATGGTCATCGGCGTCATCCTCGGCGGCCTGATGGGCTATTTCTCCGGTGTCGTCGACATCATTGGCATGCGCCTGGTGGAGATCTTCGAGGCCATCCCCACCCTGTTCCTGTTGCTCACTTTTGTCGCCTTTTTTGGCCGCAGCCTGTACCTGATGATGGTGATCATCGGCATCACCAGCTGGCCCGGCTACGCCCGCTATATTCGCGCCGAGTTCCTCAAGCTACGGCAGCAGGATTTCGTTCAGGCCGCCATCGCCTCTGGCCTGCCACTGCGCTCCATTCTGTTTCGGCACATGCTGCCCAATGGCGTCGCACCGCTGCTGGTCGCCGCCAGCTTCGGTGTCGCCTCCGCCATCCTGTCGGAGGCCACCCTGAGTTTTCTCGGTCTGGGCCTGGTGGACGACCCCTCATGGGGCCAGATGCTTAACCAGGCGGTGCGCTCGTCCACGTTCAACTGGTGGATGGCGGCTTTTCCCGGCGGCGCCATCTTCCTGACGGTGTTTGCCTACAACCTGATCGGCGAGGCCCTGCGCGACGCCATTGACCCCCACCTGAACAAGGGTTGATGACCATGTCCGGATCGCCCCTGCTGCGCGTCGAAAACCTGACCACCCGCCTGCGCACCGGCAAGCAACAGATTACCGCCGTGGACGACATCAGTTTTGACATCAGTCGAGGCCAGACCTTCTGCCTGGTGGGGGAATCCGGCAGCGGCAAGTCGATCACCGCCCTGTCCATCATCCGCCTGCTCCCCGCCGACATCAGCAGCCACCCCCAGGGCAAAATCCAGTTTGACTACCGGGGCGATGACGGCTCGTCGACCCGGGTGGACATGCTGCGCAACAGCGAGGATCTGAACCGGAAAATTCGCGGCGCCCGTATCGCCATGATTTTCCAGGAACCGATGAACTCCCTGAACCCGGTTTTCACCATCGGCGAACAGATCATGGAAGCCCTGCAGTTGCACCGGCCGGGGCTGAGCGATGACGAGGCCCGGTCCCTGGCCATAGCCGCCCTGGAGCAGGTACAGATTCCCGACGCCGGCCAGCGGGTCGACGATTACCCGCATCGGCTGTCCGGCGGTCAGCGGCAGCGGGTAATGATCGCCATGGCCATGGCCTGTGAGCCGGACCTGCTGATCGCCGACGAACCGACCACGGCCCTGGATGTCACGGTCCAGGCGGAGATCCTGCGACTGATGCGGGACCTGCAGCAGCGCCGGGGCACCAGCATCCTGTTTATCACCCATGATTTCGGCGTGGTCTCGGCCATGGCCGATCAGGTCGGGGTGATGAAGGACGGCAAAATTGTCGAGAGCGGTCCGATCGATGCCGTCCTGCACCGGCCGCAGCACGCCTATACCAGACAGTTGCTGGCGGCGCTGCCGGAAAACCTGGCGAGGCCCGCAGCCCGGCAACCAGTCCCTGCCAACAGCGCGCAGGAAAAGCCGACCACGGCCGATCCCCTGCTGCAACTGGACAATCTACAGGTCCATTTCCCGGTGAAAAAAGGCGTCTGGCGGCACACCGTGGATTACATTCGCGCCGTGGACGGCATCAACCTGGAGATTCCACGGGGTGACATTGTCGCCCTGGTAGGGGAATCCGGTTGCGGCAAAACCACCCTCGGCCGCGCCGTGCTGCGCCTGGAGCAGGCCACCGGCGGCGATATTCGTTTTGACCGGCAATCCATTACCGGCCTCAGCCGGCAACAACTGCTGCCCCTGCGTCGCAAAATGCAGTTTATCTTTCAGGACCCCATGTCCTCCCTGAACCCCAGGCTCAGCATCGCCGCCGCCCTGACCGAGCCCATGGCGGTGCACGGCATCGGCCGGTCGCCGGCCGATCGTCTGGAACGGGCGGCCCGGACCCTGGAAAAAGTGCAGTTGCGGGCCGATCACTTATGGCGCTATCCCCACGAATTTTCCGGCGGCCAGCGGCAACGGATCGGCATTGCCCGGGCCCTGGTGCTGGGCCCGGAGTTTATCGTCTGCGATGAAATCACCAGCGCCCTGGATGTGTCGGTGCAGGCGGAAATCCTGCAACTGTTGCTGCAGTTGCAGCAGGAACACCGGCTGACACTGCTGTTCATTACTCACAATATCGGCGTGGTCGAGTACCTGAGTAACACCATGGCGGTGATGTACCGGGGCAGAATTGTCGAATACGGGGCCACCGCAACCATCTGCAAACAGCCCCGGCACGACTATACCGAGAAGCTGCTGAACGCCGTGCCCCGTATGAAGTAAACGGATGTCAAGTCCGGGACTGACCAGGGGGCCTGAGCCGATGGGGAGAGCGGGCTGATCGCCAGAGCCACCCTGAAGTGCTTTTATTCCGTTCCGGAGCCGCCTGAGAAAAAGCAGTCAGGTTCCTGGCATGGCCACTACCAGTCCACTTTACCCCTGAGTTTTTTTTGAGAACCCCGCCTGGCTTTATTATCGACCCGCCGGGTCACTGACGACCTGGTCGGTTTGGTATCGATGCGTTTCTTGCGGGTGGCGACGGCATCCAGAATCAGGGCTTTCAGACGCGCCAGGGCATCGACCCGGTTTTTTTCCCGGGTTCGGAATTGCTGGGCCTTGATGACGATAACGCCCTCGCCGGTGATACGCTGGTCGCGGAAATCGAGGAGCCGCTGTTTATAAAAATCCGGCAGCGAAGAGGCGTTGATATCAAAACGAAGGTGGATCGCCGAGGACACCTTGTTGACGTTCTGGCCACCGGCGCCCTGGGCGCGAATGGCTGTAATCTGGATTTCGGCATCCGGGATACTGATTCCGGGGCTGAGCCGCAACACATCAGCTCCCGGCGGTTTCCACGGCATTTTCCCGGGATCGACCGGTCCTGAAGTGCGCCGGTGACCGGTCAGGGCAGACCATCGAATTCTTCCTCGGGCTTTTCGCTGGGAACCAGGTCCTTGCGGGCGATGGACAGCAACAACAGGATATTGGCGGCAACATAAATGGAGGAGTAGGTACCGACCACGATGCCGATGATCAGGGCCGTGGCAAAATTATGGATCAGTTCGCCGCCAAAGATGAACAGGGCAAACAGCACCAGCAGGGTGGTCAGGGAGGTGAACAATGTTCGGATCAGTGTCTGGGTCAGGGATTCGTTGATAATCTCGACGGCATCGCCAACCCGCAGCAACCGGAAATTTTCCCGAATCCGGTCAAAGACGATAATGGTGTCATTCAGGGAATAACCGATCACTGCCAGTACTGCCGCCAGCACCGTCAGGTCAAATTCGATGGCCAGAAAGGAGAAAATTCCCAGGGTGATAATGACATCGTGCACCAGTGCCACCACGGCACCGATGGCAAACTTGTACTGAAAACGCACCGAGACATAGAGCATCACCACCAGCAACGCCGCCAGGATGCCGAGTCCGCCTTCATCCCGCAACTCCTCGCCCACCTGGGGACCGACATACTCCAGCCGTCGCAGGCTGACGTTGTCACCGTTCTGACTGAGCACCGAGACGATCTGTTCATCCATCCCGGCCTCGGGCTGCGCCTGCAGACGGATCAGAATATCGTCCTGGGCACCGAAATAGACCACCGTCGGATTATCAAAGCCGGCGGATTTCAGTTCACTGCGAACCGCCTCCAGGTCGACATCCCGGTCATAGCCCACCTCGATCTGGGTGCCGCCGGTAAAATCCAGGCCCAGCACCAGTCCCTTGACCGACAGGGAAACTATTGAACCAAACACCAGCAGCAGGGAAAGCACCGCCGCCACCCTGGCCGGCGCCATAAAGTTGATAATGCGTTGCGTCGTCATCTCAGCCACCTAGATCCAGAGTTTGTTGATGTTGCGACCACCGTAAACCAGGTTGGCCAGGGCGCGGGTGCCGACAATAGCAGTAAACATGGAGGTGATGATGCCGAGGGACAGGGTTACGGCGAAGCCCTGTACCGGTCCGGAACCAATGGCATAGAGGATCACCGCTACGATCAGGGTTGTCAGGTTGGCGTCGATAATGGAGACGAAGGCCCGGTCGTAACCGTTCTGGATAGCGGTCTGGGGTGGCATGCCGTTTTTCAACTCTTCCTTGATACGAGAGAAAATCAGGACGTTGGCGTCCACCGCCATGCCCACGGTCAGCACGATACCGGCGATGCCCGGCAGGGTCAGGGTAGCCCCCAGGGTTGACATGGCGGCCACCAGCAGCACCAGGTTAAGGGCCAGCGCCAGGTCGGCAAAAATGCCGAAAACCCGGTAGAAGATCAGCATGAACACCAGTACCAGCGCCATGCCAATTTTCACCGAGACCACACCCTGTTCGATATTATCGGCCCCCAGGGACGGGCCGATGGCCCGTTCCTCGGCGAAGTACATGGGCGCCGCCAGGGCACCGGCGCGAAGCAGCAGGGCCAGCTCCGAGGCCTCCGTGGGGCTGTCGAGACCGGTGATACGGAACTGCACCCCGAGGGCCGACTGGATCGTCGCCAGGCTGATGATCTTGCGCTCCTCGAACTGGACGGTGATGGTTTCCTTTTCCCCCTGGTCGTTGACGATGTCTTCATGGCGGGACCGGGTCTCGATAAACAGCACCCCCAGCCGGCGGCCGATATTCTTGCGGGTGGCGTAATTCATGTCCCGGCCACCCTCGCTGTCGAGGCTGATATTGACCTGGGGCCGGCCGTTTTCATCGTAGCCGGCCGAGGCGTTACTGACCCGGTCGCCGGTGATCACCACTTTCTTTTCCAGCCAGGCTGTGGCCGGATAGGCATTGACATCCCGAAACTCGAATTCCTCCCGACCCACCACCTGGCCCGGTTCCGCCTCGAGCCGGAATTCCAGGTTGGCGGTTTTGCCGATGATGCGTTTGGCGGCGGCCGTGTCCTGAACACCGGGCAATTCGACGACAATGCGATTTCGGCCCTGGCGCTGAACAATGGGTTCGGAGACACCCAGTTCATTGACCCGGTTGCGCAGGGTGGTCAGATTCTGGCCCACGGCATAATCTTCCTTTTCCCGAATGACCGTATCCAGTGCGCTGACCCTGAGTTTGAACTGGCCATCCTCCTCGATCAGTTCCCGGCCAAGGTCACGAAAATCGGTGCGGACGATCTCCGCGGCCTGATCCCGCCACTCCTGGTTATCGAAATCGGCGACGATGGTATTGCCCTCCCGGCGAACCGTGCGATAGCGGGCATTGCCCTCGCGAAAGGCCTTTTTCAATTCGTTGAGCTGGGTATCCATGTACTTGGCTATGACCTTATCCGTGTCCACCTGCAACAGGAAATGCACACCGCCGCTGAGGTCGAGACCGAGTTTCATCGGCTCCGCACCAAGGGCATTGAGCCAGTCCGGCGTGGTTGCCGCCATGTTCAGGGCCACCACATAGTCGGGTCCGAGCACCGATTGCAAAGCGGCCTTTGCCGCCAGTTGCCTGTCGACTTTTTTCAGCCGCACCAGGGCGTTGCGGCCATCGGCTTCGCCGCCAAAAAATTCGATGCCGGCGTCCCCCAGAGCCGACTCCACGCGCTCCAGCACGGCCTGGTCAACCACGGCCGAGCCGCTTTGGCCGGTGACCTGAATGGCCGGGTCGGGCACATAGAAATTGGGTACGGCATAGAGAAAACCCAGCGCTGCTACCAGCAGGATGAGCAGGTACTTCCAGAGGGGGTATCGGTTCATGAATCCAGTTCTTGTTGGGTTGGTCCGGGTTGGGTTTCAGAAGTAAAACCCGACGCCCTTGCCAGCGGCGCCCTTTAAAGGGCGGCCATTATAGGGGAATTGCCGGCGGGGTCATACCGTCGTGGCACCCCGACCGTCAAAATCAGCCGCAGCTGCCGGATATTATCGAAAGCCAGGCAGGTGCTGGCACCGGCTACAGGCAAAATGACGGAATGTATTCCGGGTTTATTGAGCCGCTGCCTCTGAACCGGCTAGTTGTCAAGGCCGGGCTCAGACTGACCGGTCTGCAACCCGGTTTCGGTCAAAGCTTCGGTTGCCACATGAGCCTCGATCTCGTTAATGATGGTTTCCTGGCGCAATTGACTGGCCTTGATCGTCAACCGCTGGCTGATCTCGTCCAGATGCCGGGTTGCCGTGTCCATATGAGACAGGCGGCTGCGATTTTCACTTAGCAGCGCCGCCCGGACGCCGTAGTGAATCACCGAGAAAACATACTCCGGCACCAGACTCTGCAGCAGGCTGCCCGGGTCCTGGTACATCAGGGGTATGTCGTGCCCATGGCGCGGGCTGCCGCCTGGGGGATGTGTCGAATCGTTTACCAGGCCCTGATCCCCGGTTGCAGAAGACTGCCCCGCCGGCCCGGTTCCACTATGCCCAGGCCCCGGGTCTCGACGCTGATTGCCTTCAAACAACGGCAGGGTTTGCACCGAATCGCTCTTGTCATCAAAAAAAAGCATGCTGGTGTTTAACAGGGGATTGCGCCGGTCCAGCTGCAGCAGCTTCTCCATCAGCTTCTCCACCAGGGGCTCCACGTCCTCGGCGCTGCTGGCACCGCGAAGACTGGCGACAACAACCGGCGACTTCGCGACAGGCTGTCCTGTATGGCCCTCGTTTTCTTTTGCACCGGGCCTGGGCTTCGATTCCCGCGTTTCACCGGAACCACCCTGCCCTTCGCGCTGTATGCTGCTCTCAGGCTCGACGTCCTGGTCAAACAGGGTCGCCAGTCTCGAACCGAGAAGAACGATGTCCGCCGCCCTGCCTGCATAATCCTGCCGTACCCCGGTGGCCAGTCGCCGGTTGATATCGCCGCAAAAGCCCCGTTCGGTGCCAATGACAATCACCAGGGGAACCGGCTCGGTCTCGGGCAGCATGCCCCCCAGGTGCAAAAGCCGCTGAATCACCCCCCGATAGCGGCCCAACAGGGCCTGGTGTGACTCCATCTGTCCTTCCAGCTTGCGCACTTCGGCATAGGCAAAGGCCTTCATCGCCGAAAGAATCTTGTCCAGCTGCCGGTAGAGCTGTCCTTTTCGGGCAAACTGCTGCTGGGATGCCACTTAGCTCTGTCCCGCCATTTCTGCGTCGGCTGATTCGACCCCGGCCTTGACGTTTGTCGATTTATCGGTATGGGAAGCGGAATTCGGCAGCTGCAACAGCGGCAGTCCCGCCAGCCAGTCGCGCCACTGATCGCGGGGCGTGTCCAGGTCAAAACCGCTGTCCTGCACTTTGGCCGCCAGTTCGGTCATGACGCTTCTCACCTGCTCCCGGGGCAGATGGTCAAACAGGCCTTCATTGAAGGCGATGAGCCAGGCCAGTTGTTGGGACGGCGACGAACGCTCCCAACGCCCCTGTTTCAGCAATTCCCGCAGCAGCCTGCCACGCTCGATGATTCGCGCCATGGACGCTTCGAGCCTGGCGCCAAAGTGGGTAAATATCTCCAGTTCCAGAAATCGGGAATAGTCCAGCTTCATCCGTCCGGATTCATTCTTGATGGCGCCGTGCTGGGCCTTGCCGCCAATGCGTGACACCGAGCGACCGACGTCAATGGCCGGGCGGACGCCGCCGGCGAACAGTTGCCGGTCCAGGTAGATCTGGCCGTCGGTGATGGAAATCAGGTTGGTGGGAATAAAGGCGGAGATTTCGCCCTGCTGGGTCTCGGCGATGGCCAGTGCCGTCAGGCTGCCGCCGCCCTCTGCCGCCGACAGGCAGGTGGCCTGTTCCAGCAGGCGTGCATGCACGGAAAAGACATCGCCCGGATAGGCTTCCCGACCCGGCGGTCGACGCAACAGCAATGACAGCTCGCGATAGCTTTTGGCGTGACTCGACAGATCATCATAAATAATCAGCACCTGGTGTCCCTGCCGCATCCAGTGGCTGCCCAGGGCCGCGCCCGCCATCGGCGCCAGGTATTGCAGGCCGGGGGACACGCCGGCTTCCGCCACCAGCACCGTGGTGTAGCTGTCGGCGCCGTTGGCTTTCAGGGTCTGTAGCAACTGCCCGGTGGCCGAGCGTTTCTGGCCGATCAGCACATAGATACAGCGAAGCGTCTGCCCGGCCTGGTTCAACAGGGTGTTCAGGGCTATGGAACTGCGGCCCAGGCCCTCGTCGCCGATAATCAGCTGCCGTTGGCCGCGGCCGATGGGAACGATGGCATCCACCAGGCGCAAACCGGTATAGAGGGGTTCGTGAACAAAATTCCGCTGGGTGATGCCCGGGCTTTCCAGATCCATGGACAACCAGAAACCCTGCTCCAGCGTGCCGTTGCCGTCGAGGGCATTGCCCAGGGGATCGATTATCCGGCCCAGCAGTTCATCGCTGGCTCTGAAACCCAGGGGTCGATCGGTGCGGTGCACATCTATTCCCGCCATCAGTTCCGGGGTCTGGCGCAAAACGATGGCACCGAGCCGGTCCTCGCAGAGGTCAAAAACCATGCCCACGGAACCGTCGGCAAATTCCAGCAATTCGCCCATACTGGCGGAGGGCAGCCCCTGAATCCAGGCGACGCCGTCACCCACGGACAGCAGTATGCCCCGCTCCTGAATACGGACCGCCGGCTGGTAGCGCTGCAACCACCGGCTCGTGCGCTCCAGGTAGTGATTGCCGGAGAGCTCAGGTACCCGGGGCATGGTTGTCCGTGCCGTTGTCGTTATCGGGTCGCCTTTCCGTAACCGCTCTGTCGCCGCCATCAACCGGGGTCTCGGTGGCGGCGTTACCTTCGTTGAGGGTGTAGCTTTCGTCAATGGCGTCGCTTTCGTGAAGGGAGTAGCCTTCGTGAATACAGTCGGCAAAACCCTTGAGCTCATCCGCCAGGTTGAAACCCAGGGACCAGCTGCCGATGGCCAGGCGGATGCCGGCGATCAGTCGGGAATCCGGGGCACAGTTGAAAACGCCCGACACCCCCAGACGATTTTTGCACCAGGTCTTCAGGGCCTGTTGCTGACTGTCGCCAAGGGGGAAGGCACAGTTGACGGTAACCGCCTGGTCCGGTTCCAGAGTTTGACGCAGGGCCTCGACCTCCGTGTCGGGTAGCTGTTCGAGGCTCTTGATGGCAAAGTCCGTGAGTCGCTGATGCAGGTAGTCGTCGGCGACCACCCGCAGAATCCGCGACACAAACCGGGTCGCCAGCTGCAGCGATTGCTGTTCGGTGTCGCGGCGCCACTGGACATCCTTGTTCTGGCGGGCAGTGCGCAACTTTTCCTCCTCCAGGTTCGCGGCCATCCTTATGTCCTTGAGCGCGGCACTGCGCTTGGCCTGAAGTTCCTCATCCAACTGGCGCAGGGTTTCACGATGCTCGCTTTCGATGGCTGCCACCCGTGTTTCGTAGTCCCGCCGAATCTTTTCCGCTTCAGACCTGGCGCTTTCAGCCTCGTCAAGCCGGGCCTGAATGCTTTGCTGGCGCTGACTGACAACATTGAGCACCGGCTGGTAGAGAAACCGCTTCAGCAGCCAGACCAGCACCAGAAAATTAACGATTTCCAGGATCAGGGTCGTCAGGTCTATGTCCATCGGGTTCCTCGCCGGCGCATGGTCAGGATTTCTATTAACCAGGCAACAAAACAGATTTCCTTATCTGTTTTGTTGCGCGCCTCAGAAATACTCACGGTAATTTGCGAATTACCTTGTATTTCGGAGGCTTGCATTGGCCTTCGGCCAATGGCAGCACGTCCATGTGCCACATTAACCCTGCATATTAAGCTTGCCGGGCTAATAACCAGGCAACAAAACAGAT
>QJWQ01000099.1 GCA_003235325.1 Gammaproteobacteria bacterium
AAAAACTGATTTACACTCCAGTTATCGAGGCCATTATCCCGAGTTTTATGGACGTGAACAGAGAAAAGCTGGTCTGCAGCGCCTCTCAAAGATATTTTAAAAATAGTCATTCTGACCTAATAACTACCTCTCCCTGGGTTGTCACCTGTTTTCGTCATGGCGTTAGGCTTAATTCAAATCAAACGCCCTGCAACAAATAAAGCACCGCCACCATCACCACAAACCACAGCAACAACAGCAGGTAGCGCGGCATCCAGTTGAGCCTGAAACCGAAATTCCGGTACTCCGCCCGGGTCCAGCATAAGCCTGTAATCAGTGACTGCACACGGGGTACGAAACGGCTGACGGCGATACCGACGCCAAAGGTGGCGAAAAAGCCGAGGGGATTCCACCACAACCAGGAGACCTGGGGCAGGAACTTCCAGAAGCAGAGGTTGAGCAGGAAACCGGCCAGCAATCCGGCCACGGCGCCGGCGCCACTGGTGCGACGGGTAAGTAAACCGAGTGCAAACACCGCCGCCACCGGGCCGTTGACCAGGGAGCCGATCTTGTTGATGGATTCCAGTACCGTGCTGGCAATGTCGTCGACATGAAAGGCGAGCCACAGGGTTACGCCACCCCAGAGCACCGTCAACAAACGGGACAGGTACAGTTCCTTGCGCTTCGACCAGGCGCCCCGGTAGAAGCGGTAGACGAAGTCTTCCATGGTGGTGGCGCTGAGGGAATTGATGACCGAATCGAGGGAGGACATGGCCGCCGCGAACAGGGCCACCAGGGACAGGCCCACCAGACCGACGGGCAGGTGCTCCAGCATGTAATGGGGCACGGCAAGGTTGTAGTTGGGCTCATCGCCGTTGAGGGGCAGTGACTGGACGAATTCGGGATTGGCAACCGCATAGGCGGCGACGCCGACCCCCACCAGGCAGTAGAGCAGCACCAGGGGAAAGCGCATAAAGCCGTTGAACAGCAGTGACCGGTTGGCGTCGTCGACATTTTGGGCGCACAGTTCCCGCTGCACCTGACTCTGGTCACAGCCGTAATAGGAGACGTAGAGGAAAAATCCCCCCAGCAACATGGGCCAGAAGGCGAAGGTTTCGCCGTCGCCGAAACCGTGGGCGGCAAAATTCAGTGTCTGTTGCCGCTCGGCCGGCAGCGCCGCGAGCAGTCCGGAAATTCCCCCCAGTTCAAACAGCATCAGCCCCAGCAGTATGAGTAACAGCAATACCAGCACCAGCATCTGCAGCACGTCGCTGTAGATAACCCCGCGTACGCCGCCAAAGGCATCGTAGATTACGGTGATCACACCGAGCAGCATCACCGACCAGAAAAAGGACAGCCCGGTGATCAGCTCGACTACCAGGGCAATGCTGTAGACGGTAACGGCGGTGGCGAAAGCGCGCACGAACTGGAACAGGGCGCTGAGGGTCAGGCGTGTGCCAATGCCGAACCGGTGCTCCAGATATTCGTAAACGGAGATCAATTCCAGTTTGCGAAACATAGGCAGCATAAACACCATGATGGCGATCATGGCCAGTGGCACGGCCAGTTCGTACTGCAACCAGATCAGGCCGCCACCCGCGGCAAAGGCGACAAAAGCCGGCGCACCGAGAATGCTGTTGGTGGAACACTGGGTGGCCATGGTGGAGATGCCAATGGACAGGGCGCCGATATTGCGCCCGCCGACATAGTAGTCGTCGCGATTGTGCTGGCCCCGGGAAAGCCAGGCGCCAAAAAGGATCAAGCCGATGAGATAGCAGCCGATAATCAGCCAGTCGAAGGTCTGGATAGCTTCATGCACTGTTCGCTCCGGGCCAGGGTTTCGAGTTCACCGAAGCAGTTAAGCCGTAATCGACCTATTCCACGGTGACGGACTTGGCCAGGTTGCGGGGCTGATCGACGTCCGTACCCTTGAGAATGGCGACGTGATAGGCGAGCAACTGCAGTGGAATGGTATAGATGATCGGTTCCAGGCTCTTGGGCACATGGGGCAGGTTGATAACGGTGACACTTTCCTGGTTGATAAACCCGGCATCGCTGTCGGCAAAAACAAACAATTTGCCGCCCCGTGCCTGGACTTCATGGAGGTTGGATTTCAGCTTTTCCAGCAATTCATTGTTGGGCGCCACCGCGACCACCGGCATATCGTCATCCACCAGCGCCAGCGGCCCGTGTTTCAGTTCTCCCGCCGGGTAGGCCTCGGCGTGAATGTAGGAAATTTCCTTGAGTTTGAGCGCCCCTTCAAGGGCAATGGGGTATTCCACCCCGCGACCCAGGAACAGGGCGTGATGCTTTTCGGCAAAACTCTGAAAGGTCGCCTCGATTTCCCGATCCAGAGCCAGTACCTTGCGGCATACAGCCGGCAATTGGTGCAGGGCCTTGACCAGTTCATTCTCACGCTCTTCGGAAAGACCGTTGAACCTTGCCATGACGATGGCCAGCATTTGCAGGGCCGCCAACTGGGTGGTAAAGGCCTTGGTGGAGGCCACGCCGATTTCAGGTCCGGCTTCGGTCATGATGGCCAGACTCGATTCCCGCACCAGGGAGCTGTTGGGCACATTGCAGACGGTAAGGGAGGCCAGATAGCCCTGGTCTGCGCCGGACCTCAATGCCGCCAGGGTATCGGCCGTTTCCCCTGACTGGGAAACGGAGACGAACAGGGTACTCGGCGCCACCACCACCTTGCGATAGCGGTACTCGCTGGCCACCTCCACCTGACAGGGAATACCGGCCCACTCCTCCAGCCAGTACCGGGCCACCAGTCCGGCATGGTAGCTGGTGCCACAGGCAATGATGTGAATATTCCTTACCTTGCGCAGCAGTTCGACGGCATCCCGGCCAAAGGCTTCCGCCAGCACGTGTTTACCACTCAGGCGGCCGGACAGGGTGGCCTGAAGCACTTCCGGTTGTTCAAATATTTCCTTGAGCATGTAGTGACGGAACTTGCCCTTCTCCGCCTTGCCGGTATTGCCGCTGAGGCGGGTAGTACGCCGCTGTTGCCAGGTGCCATCGGCGCCCAGTATGCGGTAGGACCCGGACCGGATTTCCGCCAGGTCGCCTTCCTCGAGGTAGATAAAACGGTCGGTCACCTGTCGCAGTGCCATCTGATCCGAGGCAATGAAGTTTTCCTCGATGCCAACGCCCACCACCAACGGGCTGCCACTGCGGGCCGCAATAAGAACATCCGGATGACTGGCACTGATTATTCCCAGTGCATAGGCCCCTTCAAGGCGAGCAATGGCCGCCTGCACGGCTTCAAACAGGCTGGCCTTTTCTCGAATAAAGTAATTGACCAGGTGGGCGACCACCTCGGTATCGGTCTGTGAAACGAACTGGTAACCCAGTTCACGCAATTCCCGGCGCAGGGCATCATGGTTTTCAATGATGCCATTGTGAACCACGGCAATGCCGTCAGAGGTATGAGGGTGAGCGTTTACTTCGTTGGGAACGCCATGAGTGGCCCACCGGGTATGGGCAATGCCGACATGGCCCCGGGTGGGTTCCTGTTCCAGTTTCGCCTCCAGCGCCGCGACCTTGCCGGCAGTTTTGCGACACAGAAGTTTGGCATCCGGGCCAAGCACGGCGACACCGGCGGAATCATAGCCCCGGTATTCCAGCCGCTTTAAGCCCTCCACCAGGATTCCCGTGACATTGCGCTGAGCAATTGCGCCGACGATACCGCACATAACCTGTTCCTTTTAGTGATCGTTTATTCTGTCACCGCCTTTTTCACCGGGCGTTTCCAGTTCTGCACCAGCCGCTGGGGACTTCGAGTCAGAGCCAGAGATCCCTCCGGCACGTCCTTGCTCAGTGTCGAGCCGGCGGCAACGGTGGCATTTTTCCCCACGGCGACCGGCGCCACCAGGGCGGTATTGGAACCGATGAAGGCTCCGTCCTCGATGTGGGTCTGGAACTTGTTGGCGCCGTCGTAATTGCAGGTGATCGTGCCGGCGCCAATATTGACGCCATCCCCAAGGGTGGCATCGCCGACATAACTGAGGTGATTGACCTTGCTGCCCCTGCCAATAGTCGCTTTCTTGGTCTCGACGAAATTGCCTATTCTGGCCGCTTCCTGCAACTCGGTGCCGGGTCTCATTCGGGCGAAGGGTCCGATCACGCAATCCCGGCCAATCGTAACGGGGCCCTCAATGACGCTGTTGGCCCGGATGCTGACATTGTCGCCGATAACGGCATCAATGATCTGGCAATTGGGGCCGATGCTGACACCGGAGCCGAGACTGACTTTGCCTTCAAAGATGCAATTGATATCGATAAAACAATCCATGCCGGCATCAATTGTGCCGCGACAGTCGAACCGGTCCGGATCCCCCAGGGTAACCCCGGCGGTCATCAATTGCTGTGCCACCCGCCGCTGGTAATAGCGCTCCAGGCGGCTCAGCTGATCGAGGCTGTTGACGCCCTCGGTTTCCTCCGGGTGTGTCGGGTGCAGGGTGGCTATGTGATAGCCGTTGTCAACGGCCATGGCGATCAGGTCGGTAAGATAGTATTCCCCCTGGGCGTTGTTGTTGCCCAGTTTTGGCAGCCATCGGCGCAGGGCCCCGGAATCGACCGCCATGACGCCGGTGTTGACCTCGTTGATCTGCAACTGTGCCGTTGACGCGTCTTTCTGTTCGACAATGGCCGTTACCCTGCCGGCCTGATCGCGAACAATGCGTCCGTAGCCGCCGGGATTTTCCAGCTTGACCGTCAGCAGGGCCAGATTATTTTCCGCCACCACGGCGAGCATGTCATCGATTGTCTGTTCACTGAGAAGGGGAACATCGCCGTAGAGAATCAGCACCTTGCTGTTCGCCTGCAGGTGCGGCACGGTCTGAAGCACTGCGTGTCCCGTGCCGAGTTGCCGACTCTGCTCCACCCAGCAAATGCTCCGGTTTGATATGGACTTCCTGACCAGGTCCGAGCCATGGCCGGTAACCACGATTATATTGACACCCTGCACCGTACTGGCGGTGTCGACAACATGGGCCAGCAAGGGCTTGCCGGCCAGTCTGTGCACGACCTTGGGCAGCGACGATTTCATCCGGGTGCCCTTGCCAGCCGCAAGAATGACAATATCTGTGGCCATGATTTTTACCCCTGTGATCGGCACATTCTAGACGTTTGCCAGGTCAATGAGAACCTGAACAGAGCCAATCACTTATAGTTTGTTTTAAACCTGAACAGCTAACAGTCTGACGGTTTTTGCCGGGCAAAACTGCGACGTCGGTAAAACTTCGTCACCGAATATCTGCGCCCATAAAAAAGAGCAGCCTGGGCTGCTCTTTTTTCCAGTCGGGATCAACGAGTCTATTTCGGCATCATAAAGCCGGGGAGTATCATTTGACCGCTCGAACCTTGCGCCTGATCTCCTCAATGGTACGCAGTTGGGCTGTGGCCTCCGCCAGTCGTGACATGGCCCGGGAGTAGTCGATCTCTCCGGTCTGGTTGTGCAGATTGTGTTCGGCCTCTTTCTTGGCCTCCAGCGCCGCAGCCTCATCAAGATCACCGGCCCGCAAGGCGGTATCCGCCAGGATGGTAACGGTATGGGGCTGCACTTCTAGATAACCACCGGACAGATAGTAGATTTCCTCGTCGCCATTTTGCCTGACGATTCGCACCGGGCCGGGCTTGAGATCCGTCAGCAACGGTGCATGACCGAAATTTATCCCCAGTTCCCCTTCGGAACCGGTAGCGACCAACAATTGCACCAGTCCGGAAAACAGGGACTCCTCGGCGCTGACTATGTCGCAGTGAATGGTCATGGCCATAATTCTAGTCTCTTCCCGGCATTTTTACTTCTCTGCTTTTTCAACAGCTTCATCAATGGAGCCCACCATGTAGAACGCTTGCTCCGGCAGGTGGTCGTAGTCTCCGGCAAGAATTCCCTTGAAGCTGGCAATGGTATCCTTGACCGATACGTACTTGCCGGGGCTGCCGGTAAACACCTCGGCGACAAAGAACGGTTGTGACAGAAAACGCTGGATTTTACGGGCTCGGGCAACCACCAGCTTGTCGTCCTCGGACAGCTCGTCCATACCGAGAATGGCAATGATGTCTTTTAGCTCCTTGTAACGCTGCAATACCGACTGCACACCGCGGGCTGTCTCGTAGTGTTCCTGCCCGATAACCAGCGGGTCCAGGAGCCTGGAGGTGGAATCGAGGGGATCCACGGCCGGATAGATACCCAGTTCGGCAATTTGCCGGGACAACACCAGTGTCGCATCCAGGTGGGCAAAGGTTGTTGCCGGTGACGGGTCAGTCAGGTCATCGGCGGGCACGTAAACCGCCTGGAAGGAACTGATGGAACCGGTCTTGGTGGAGGTGATCCGCTCCTGCAGGGCGCCCATTTCCTCGGCCAGGGTCGGTTGGTAACCGACAGCGGACGGCATCCGTCCCAGCAGCGCCGAGACTTCTGTACCCGCCAGGGTGTAGCGGTAGATATTGTCGACGAACATGAGAATATCGCGACCCTCATCGCGAAAATATTCGGCCATGGTCAATCCCGAAAGGGCAACGCGAAGACGGTTGCCCGGGGGTTCGTTCATTTGGCCATAGACCATCGCCACCTTGTCCAGAACCCCGGCTTCCTTCATTTCGTAATAAAAGTCGTTGCCTTCCCGGGTGCGCTCACCGACACCGGCAAAGACCGAGAGGCCCTGTTGCTGCACGGCGATATTATTGATCAGTTCCATCAGGGTTACGGTCTTGCCAACACCTGCGCCGCCGAACAGGCCGACCTTGCCACCCTTGGCGATGGGCATAATCAGGTCGATCACCTTGATTCCGGTTTCCAGGATTTCAACTGCGGAGGACTGGTCGGCGTAATCCGGGGCCTTGCGGTGAATCGGCATACGGGTTTCTGCCTGAATCGGGCCGGCCTCATCGACGGGATTGCCCAGGACATCCATGATCCGGCCCAGAGTTCCCTGACCCACGGGGACCGAAATGGGCGAGCCGGTATTGTTGACGGTCAGGCCGCGACTGATGCCTACAGACGATCCCATGGCGATACTGCGCACAACGCCGTCACCCAGTTGCTGCTGAACTTCCAGGGTCAAACCCTTGTTGGCAACTGTGAGGGCATCATAAACATTGGGCACCTGATCCCGGGGAAATTCCACATCTATGACCGCACCGATGATCTGTACAATACGTCCGCTACTCATTTCCGGATCCTCTTGAAACTTGCGTTCTTCGTTTGAAAATATATTTTTCAGTAAATTAGGGTATCAGACCGCGGAAGCACCGCTGACAATTTCTGACAGCTCCTGGGTGATAGCCGCCTGCCGCGCCTTGTTGTAAATCAACTGCAGCTCATCGATCAGATCGCCGGCATTATCGGTGGCATTTTTCATGGCAATCATTCGCGCCGCCTGTTCACAGGCCTTGTTCTCCATGACGCCCTGATAAACCTGGGACTCAATGTAGCGGGTGAGCAGGCCGTCCAGCAGATCCCGGGCTTCCGGTTCGTATATGTAATCCCAGTGGTGACCCAGTTTCTTGTCTTCTATGGGCGGCAGTGGCAACAATTGCTCGACCACGGGCTTCTGGGTCATGGTGTTGACAAATTCGTTGCTGACCAGATAAAGCCGGTCGATTTTGCCCTCGTCGTAAGCGTCGAGCATGACCTTGACGCTGCCAATCAGGCCGGCAGCAGAGGGTTCATCGCCGAGATCCCTGACCGTTGCCAGAATTCTGGCACCGACGCCGATAAAAAAAGTCGAGGCTTTGGCGCCAACGGCACAGACATCGATCTCTATATCCTGGTCGTTCCAGGTCTTCATGGTTTGAACAGCGGCCTTGAACAGGTTGATATTGAGGCCGCCGCAGAGACCGCGATCCGTTGACACGATAATAAAACCGACCCTTTTCACCTCTCGGGTTTCCAGGTAATGGTGGCGGTATTCGGATTCGGCGTTAGCCAGATGACCTATCACCTCGCGCATGCGGATGGCGTAGGGCTTGCCCAGTGCCATGCGCTCCTGGGCTCGACGCATCTTGCTGGCGGCGACCAGCTCCATGGCGCTGGTGATCTTTTGCGTACTTTTGACGCTGCCGATCTTGGTCTTGATTTCTTTTCCGACTGCCATAACCCTGCCTGTCTACCTTTTTAGGTTTCCAATTCGAGATTGCTTCCGGTTCCGGACGGCAATTACCAGCTCTGGGTATCGACAAACTTGTCGAGAGCTGCCTTGAAACTGGTCTGGATATCGTCATTCCAGTTGCCGGTTTCATTGACCTGTCGAATCAGGTCACTGTGCTCGGCATGCATATAGGAGAGCAGGGCGGCTTCAAAATCACCTACCTTGTTGACAGGGACTTTTTTCAGGTAGCCCTCGTTGGCGGCATAGAGCACCACCCCCATCTCGGCGATGCTGAGGGGCGAATACTGGGCCTGCTTCATCAGTTCCGTGACGCGCTGACCGTGTTCCAGCTGGGAGCGGGTGGCTTCGTCCAGGTCCGAGGCGAACTGGGAAAACGCAGCCAGTTCCCGGTACTGGGCCAGGGACAAACGAATGCCGCCACCGAGCTTCTTGATAATCTTGGTCTGGGCTGAACCTCCAACCCGGGATACGGACAGGCCGGCATTCATTGCCGGCCGAATACCGGCGTTGAACAGGTCGGACTCGACGAAAATCTGCCCGTCGGTAATGGAAATAACGTTGGTGGGAACGAAGGCCGATACGTCGCCCGCCTGGGTTTCGATGATGGGCAATGCTGTCAGTGAACCGGTTTTGCCCTTGACCTCGCCATTGGTAAATTTCTCCACATATTCGGCATTGACCCTGGCGGCACGTTCCAGCAGCCGGGAATGCAGGTAGAAAACATCACCCGGATAGGCTTCACGACCGGGGGGACGGCGCAGCAACAGGGAAATTTGTCGATAGGCCCAGGCCTGTTTGGTCAGGTCATCATAGATGATAAGTGCGTCCTGACCGCGGTCGCGATAGTATTCACCGATGCTGCAGCCGGTGTAGGGAGCCAGGAACTGCATGGCGGCCGGGTCCGACGCTGTTGCCGCTACCACCACGGTGTGCTCCATGGCGCCGTGCTCTTCCAGCTTGCGGACGATATTGGCTACAGTGGAATTTTTCTGGCCCACGGCCACATAGACGCACTTAATGCCGGTGCCTTTCTGATTAATAATGGTATCGATGGCAATGGCGGTCTTTCCGATCTGCCGGTCGCCAATGATCAGTTCCCGCTGGCCACGACCGATGGGAACCATGGCGTCGATGGCCTTGAGCCCGGTCTGCACCGGCTGATCCACCGATTTGCGCTCGATGACCCCCGGCGCCACCTTTTCGATAAGGTCGGTCAGTTTGGCATTGATCGGACCCTTGCCATCGATGGGGCTGCCCAGGGCATCCACAACCCTGCCTTCCAGTTCCGGACCCACCGGAACCTCCAGAATACGACCCGTGCAACGGGCCTTCTTGCCTTCCACCAGAGACTTGTAGTCACCCAGAATCACGGCGCCGACTGAATCACGCTCCAGGTTAAGGGCGATGCCATAGAGGCCGCCGTCAAATTCAATCATCTCCCCGTACATGACGTCCCCGAGACCGTGGATGCGAACAATACCGTCCGATATGGAAACGATGGTGCCCTCGTTCTGGGCTTCGGTGCTGATATCAAGACTGTCTATACGTTTCTTGATGATTTCACTGATTTCTGATGGATTCAGTTGTTGCATGGACGATTCCTCGATCCTACGAATTTAATGCTTCGGCGAGCTTGACCAGTCTGCCGCGAATACTGCCATCGATGATGGTGTCGCCGGCTCGGATCAGGGCACCGCCCAACAGGGTTTTATCCAGAGTAACGGAGATTTTGACGCTGCGATCGAGGCGCTTGCTCAGGGCCTCGGCGAGGTTCTCCTGCTGCAACTGATCGATCGGAGATGCCGTTTTTACCTCGACATCAATACTTTTTTCGCGATTGGCTTTCATGACATCAAACTGCTCGCGAATAACCGGCAGCAATGGCAGACGACGGTTTTGCCCCAGTGCGGTCACCAGATTGGTCACCCCCCGGTTGAGTTGGCCTTCGGTCAAATCCAGCAGCAGCTTTACCTGCATGTCACTGGTGTAATTTGGTGACTCCAGCAGCTGCCGGACCACCGGTTCCCGGGTCACGGCCGCCAGTGTAGCCAGCATTTCCGCCCACTGTGACAGTTCACCGGCTTCGGCCGCATATTCAAATGCCGCTTTGGCGTAGGGCCGGGCAAGGGTACTCAATTCAGCCATATCAAGCCCCGTTACAGCTGAGCCGCCAGTTTGTCGACAATGGCCCGATTGGCGCTTTCATCGATGGTGGATTCCAGTATTTTCTCGGCACCGGCCAGCGCCAGAGCCGCCACCTTGCCCCGCAGTTCCTCTCGTGCCCGATTGACATCCTGTTCAATTTCCGCCTTGGCAGCCAGTTTCAGGCGTTCCCCCTCGACTCGGGCAAGATTCTTGGCTTCCTCGATAATCTGGTTGGCACGCTTGTTAGCCTGTTCTACCAGCCGGGCAGCTTCCTGCTTGGCTTCCTTGAGCTGATCCGTGGCTCTGGTCTGCGCCAGTTCAAGATCCCGCATGGCGCGGTCGGCGGCATCGAGGCCGTCTGCTATCTTGTTCTTGCGTTCCTCCATGGCGTTGGTAAGGGCCGGCCAGACAAACTTCATGCAGAACCAGACAAAGACTGCAAAAGTCACCATCTGGCCGAACAGGGTCAGATTGATATTCACGCCATTAACCTCGCGATTTTGGTTTTGGGGTTGATGTGCTTTTGCCTGCTATGGCTGTAAATCAGGCACCGAGACCTGGGGCAACAACGAAGATCAGGTACATGGCAATACCAACACCAATGATCGGAATCGCGTCGATAAGACCGGCGAGCAGGAACATCTTGCCTTGCAGCATGGGACCCAGCTCCGGCTGACGGGCAGTACCCTCAATAAGCTTGCCGCCCAGAAGGCCCATGCCGACAGCGGCACCCAGAGCGCCGAGACCGAGCATGATAGCGGCAGCGATAATGACGAGTTCCATTTTTTTCTCCTAGTTAGTGAGCGTTAAAACAAAGGTGTGATATGACATGCAAATCAGTGATCTTCGTGGGCCATGCTGAGGTAGACCACGGTGAGCACCATAAAGATAAATGCCTGCAGGGTGATAATCAGGATATGAAAAATGGCCCAGCCCATTTGCAGAAAGCCGCCAAATATGCCCAGGATCAGCCCGGCACTGTACATGGTGGCAATCAGGATGAAAATCATTTCACCGGCATACATGTTGCCAAACAACCGCAGCCCCAGGGAAAACGGCTTGGCCAGGAGGCCGACCACCTCCATAAACAGATTTACCGGAATAAAGGCCCAGTGATTGAACGGGTGCAGGGTCAGTTCCTTGATAAAACCCACGCCCTTGATCTTAAAGGAGTAGTACAGCATCAGGATGAAAACCGCCAGAGCCATGCCCAGTGTCACATTGGGATCCGTGGAAGGTACAATTTTCTGGTAGTGAACACCGAGCAGGGAAAAAGCCCAGGGCACCAGATCCACCGGTATCAGATCCATCAGGTTCATCAGGAAAACCCAGACAAATATGGTCAGGGCCAGGGGGGCAATCATTTTGTTTCGACCGTGAAAACTGTCCTTGACGGTGCTGTCGATAAACTCAATGATCCATTCGGCAAAATTCTGAAAGCCGGTGGGCACCTCGGTGCTGGCTTTTCGGGCGGCCCGATAAAACAACCAGCAAAAAATAACCCCGAGGCCTGCCGACCAAAGCAGGGAATCCAGGTGTATTGCCCAGAATCCCATATCAGCGGCATCCTGGGCAGAATGGGCAAAGCCCCAGCCATGTTCCGGGTGATTACCAAAAACCAGGTTCTGTAGATGGTGCTGGATGTATTCGGTGGTGGTCTGGTTTCCGCCTGCCATGGACTGTCTAAGACCTCTTCAATTCACTTTTTCTTGTTGACCCTGTCTGAGCAACATGGCTGTTGCGTAGACATGTATCAGTAACATCATGATATAGCCGCTGAAAAGGGTACTGATATCCAGTGGTTTCAGCAAGACAAACACCAATGCAAACTGTATCGCCGTCATGATGATCTTGCCGATCTCGCCCAAATACATGGACCGGACAATTTTCAGCGTCTGGCTGGCGCCGGTATATCGAAATGCCTGCCTGGTAAACCACCAGGCGGGTCCTATCTGGATCAGGGCGCCGGTGACAAATGATAAAACCGGGGTCTGACCAATTACCAATAGTGGCACGGCAATGGCAAACAAAATGCCAAGTTGGCACCACGTTATTCTTTGCGCCACTGTCCGCCCGTTGAAGGCTGTGCTGCAATGAACTTTCGCTGCAGTTAGCATTTGCCACCAATGTCGGATATCCCTACAAAATCGGTATATGCCGATTTAAAGTACTTATCCCCACCACCTGCGACTGAATTCAGTTCCTGAACTTTTTTCACGTCTTCACCGCTTTGCTCAGCCGCCGGCAACAAATGCCGCCTTCCTTTTTTGAGGGCGGGCAATTATAGGTAGTCAATCCTTTATATTCAACCTGTGCGGTGATTCTGATCTGCACAAAACAGGGTCGGGCTCAGGTGCTAGTTTTCAATATTCAGGTGATCGAGAATACCTTCCAGTTCATCGACACTGTTGTAACTTAGCACCAGTCGGCCCTTACCCCTGGCACTGTGCTGAATACTGGCAGGAACTCCCACCTTTTCCGATATCCGGTCCTGCAGGCGCTTTATGTCTGGATCCATTCTTGCCGGGCGTACCTTTGGCTGGTTTTCCTGTTGCTGGAGCCTTCGAACCAGAGCCTCGGTTTGTCTCACGGTCATACCCCTGCCGACCACCTGGCGCGCGGCTTCGACCTGGCGCATTCCGGGCAAGCCGAGCAGGGCCCTGGCGTGGCCCATTTCCAGATCACCATGTTCCAGAAAGGTTCGCACTTCCTCTTCCAGGGAAATCAGCCGCATCAGGTTGGCTACTGTGGCCCGGGACTTGCCCACCGCCTGGGCGACCTGCTGCTGGGTCAGTTTGAATTCTTCCTGCAACCGCAGCATGGCATGGGCTTCCTCAATGGGATTCAGGTCCTCTCGCTGGATATTTTCAATCAGCGCCATGGCTATGGCGGCCTCGTCGGGCACATCCCTGATCAGGGCGGGCACCGTTTCCAGTCCCGCCATCTGGGCGGCCCGCCAGCGACGTTCGCCGGCGATGATCTCGAAGCGCTGTTCGTCCACAGCTCTGACGACGATGGGTTGCATGATGCCCTGAACGCGAATGGATTCGGCCAGTTCCTCCAGGGCCTCCGGGTGCATATCCCGCCGCGGCTGGTACTTGCCCCGTTGCAGATACTCTATGGGGATATTTTCGAGTTTGCCGTTCCTGCCGCCTGCATCTGACGAGTCGGTGGTTTCGTTATCGATGTCCGCAGGCCCCTGGTCCTCCTCGGTAAGTCCGAGCAGGGCGTCCAGCCCCCGACCGAGACCCTTGCGTTTTCCAGACATCGGTCAGGTACCCTCTACCTGGGTGGCAGCGGAGGCGAGCCCGCGTCTTTCCCGGCGAAGAATTTCACCGGCAAGTCCCAGATAGGCAATGCATCCCTTTGAGTGACGGTCGTAAATCATCGCCGGCTTGCCATAGCTGGGGGCCTCGGCCAGGCGAACATTGCGGGGAATCGCAATGCGATAAACCTTTTCCCCGAAATAACTGTGCAATTGTGCGGTCACTTCATTGGTGAGGGAATTCCGGGGGTCGTACATGGTTCGCAATATCCCCTCGATTTTCAGTTGAGGATTCAACAGCTTGCCAATTTTTTGAATGGTGCCAACCAGGTCAGACAGTCCCTCGAGGGCGTAATACTCACATTGCATGGGAATGATGACACCGTCGCAGGCCACCAGGGCATTGACGGTGAGCATGCTCAACGAGGGTGGGCAATCGACAATAATGAAATCATAGTTGTAACGCTGATTGACCAGAACATGGCGAAGGCGGTTTTCCCGGTTTGGCAACTTCAGCAGTTCCACTTCTGCCGCGGTCAGATCCCTGTTGGCGGGCAGAACATCCAGTGCGGATTCCTCGCAATGTTGCACTGCCTGCTGAAAGGTGCCCTTGCCGGTAATAACGTCGTATATGGAATACTCCAGGCTGTTCTTGTCGATACCACAACCCATCGTGGCATTGCCCTGTGGGTCCATGTCCACCAGTAACACCCGCTTGGCATAACTGCCCAGGGAGGCGGCCAGATTGACACTGGTGGTGGTTTTACCCACGCCGCCTTTCTGGTTGGCAATGGTGAAAATACGACTCAAGGTGTTTTTCCGATTTCAATCAAATGGCGGTCTTCATCCAGGCCCGGTATTTGCAGCCGATGGGAAGTGCAGACATTATAGGGTTTTACCAACTGGCTCAACTCCTGTTTCGGATAGCGGCCCTTCATGGCGTAAAAGCGCCCGCTGTCTGCCAGCAGGTGGTGGCAGCTGTCGACCATGGTGGCCAGGGAGGCAAATGCCCGGCTGATGACCCCGTCGAAGTTCCGTTCGGGACGATAACTTTCTACCCTGGCCTGCACCTCCTGAATATTTGACAGGCCGAGGGCCAGACGGGCCTGAAACAGAAATCGGGTCTTCTTGCCATTGCTGTCCAGCAACACGAAAAACTTGCCGGGCAGGGCAATGGCAAGAGCGATACCAGGCAATCCGGGTCCGGTGCCAACATCAATGAAATATTGCCCGCGCAGGTAGGGAGCAACCGCCAGGCAGTCCAGCAGATGTCTGTCCACAATGTCTGCGGCCTCGGTGACCGCAGTGAGATTGTAGGCTCTGTTCCAGCGCTCCAGCAGGCCTGCATAGGTCAACAGAAGGCCGACCTGGTGGTCGGTGACTTCCAGTTGCAAGCGTTGAAGCCCCTGGCGCAGACGTTGCTCCAGTAGAGGCCGGCCTGGAACCATCAGGCAATCTTGTTGGTGGCGGTGACCGCTGCCGATTTTTTCTTCAGATAGATCAGCAACAGGGACATTGCAGCCGGCGTCACGCCGGGGATTCGCGCGGCCCTGGCCAGGGTTTCCGGCCTGGCAGCAGTCAATTTCTGCACCACTTCGTTGGACAACCCCTTGACGATGCGATAGTCAAAATCCTCGGGGATACCGGTATTTTCCTGGCGCCGCATTCGATCTATTTCGTCCTGTTGCCGGTCGATGTAACCATGGTACCTGGCTTCGACTTCGATCTGCTCGGCGACACGGGGGTCCGGCACCGACTGGCCTTCAAGGGAACTGACGAACCAGTAGTCCAGTTCCGGCCGCTTCAGCAATTCGAACAGGCTGTATTCCCGGGACAGCGGATTGGCACTCAGGGCGTTGACCCTGCTGGCCGCGGTACTATCTGGCTGAATATAAGTGGCTTTGAGTCGCTGACGCTCCCGGCTAATGGCCTCCCGCTTGTCACAGAATGCGCGCCAGCGATGATCGTCCACCAGACCAAGCTCCCGCCCCTTTTCAGTCAAACGCAAATCTGCATTGTCTTCACGCAGGAGCAGGCGGTACTCCGCCCGGCTGGTAAACATTCGATAGGGCTCTTTGGTCCCCAGGCTGATCAAATCATCGGCCAATACGCCGAGATAGGCCTGATCCCGACGAGGACACCAGGGTTCCCGTTCAGCCACCATCAGCGCGGCATTGATACCCGCCAGCAGCCCCTGGGCTGCCGCCTCCTCGTATCCAGTGGTGCCGTTGATCTGGCCGGCAAAGAACAGGCCGTTGATAAACCGGTTTTCCAGGGAGTACTTGAGATACCGGGGATCAAAAAAATCGTACTCGATGGCGTACCCGGGTCGCGTGATATGGGCGTTCTCAAAGCCCTTGATCGAACGCACCAGTTGCATCTGGATATCGAAGGGCAAGCTGGTGGAAATACCGTTGGGATAGAGTTCCGACGTGTTAAGACCCTCGGGTTCGACAAATATCTGGTGGCTGCTCTTGTCGGCAAATCGGACCACCTTGTCTTCAATGGAGGGACAGTACCTGGGGCCGATACCCTCAATCACCCCGGTAAACATCGGAGACCGATCAAGACCGGATCGGATAATGTCGTGGGTATTTTCGGAGGTATGGGTAATCCAGCAGCAGGTCTGGCGTGGATGCTGATCAGCCGACCCCATGTACGACATGACCGGCAGGGGCTGATCGCCCCACTGCTCGGCTAACTGGTCAAAATTAACAGTTTTGGCATCGATGCGGGGTGGAGTGCCTGTTTTCAACCTGTCGACCCGTAACGGCAGCTCTCGCAGACGTCGGGCCAGGGCGATAGAAGGCGGGTCCCCGGCACGGCCACCGGAATGGTTTTCCAGTCCAATATGGATTCTGCCACCGAGAAATGTACCGGCTGCCAGCACCACCGCACGGGCAAAAAATTTCAGACCCATTTGAGTGACAACGCCGCGCACCGAATCCCCATCAACAATCAGGTCATCTACCGCCTGCTGAAAGATGGACAGATTAGGCTGGTTTTCCACGATGTCCCGGATTGCTGCCTTGTACAGCACTCGATCCGCCTGGGCTCGAGTCGCCCGCACCGCCGGTCCCTTGCGTGAATTCAGAACACGAAACTGGATACCGCCCAAATCCGTGGCTCGTGCCATGGCACCACCCAGCGCATCCACTTCCTTCACCAGATGGCTCTTGCCGATACCGCCAATGGCCGGATTGCAGGACATTTGCCCAAGCGTTTCGATGTTGTGGGTCAGCAGCAGGGTTCGGCAGCCCATGCGCGCGGCAGCCAGGCAAGCTTCGGTGCCGGCGTGACCTCCACCGATGACGATGACATCGAATCTGTCCGGGTAGTGCACGGTTGCTGTCCACAGGGTAAAAGGGGCAGGGATTATACGCGAACCTCAGGAAAATTTGACCACTGCGACACCAGTCTTTTTTTTTGGAGCGATTGTCTGCTTACAAAGAAATAATAATTAACATTCTTATATGTGCCTGTATAGGTAAAGATTAATGTAGATGCTATAGATAGGGAGACCGCCTTCTGTGGATAACCGCACTAAGCCCAGGTCAGCCGTTGAATTTCTGATGGGAACAAGGCCGGAATATCGCATTGGCAACCTGCTGGAGCCACCCCGTCCAACCTGTGGCTAAATACGCCTTTCTCCACAGGCTTGAATGTTGGGCATTTTTTTTGATCAATCTATCCCCAGTCTATTCCAACAATTCCATACCGCTTGTCCCCAGTTTTATCAACAGAATAGGCGGATTCGGCGGCCTGTGGATATATCTGTGGATATTGCTGTTAACAGCCCGCCTGATAAACACCGGCATTTTTTTCAAATGCGTTGATAGCTGGGCTTTTTTTCTTTAAAATCCACCGCCCTTTAATGGCGCCTTCGAGGTCGCGTCATTAACCCACAGTAAATCAGCAGTGGATATTCGGTAATGAAAAGAACATTTCAGCCCAGCGTTCTTAAAAGAGCACGTACTCACGGTTTTCGCGCTCGAATGGCAACCAAAAATGGTCGCCTGGTGATCAACCGTCGACGTGCAAAGGGTCGCAAGCGTCTGGCCGCCTGAGACCAGATCCCCGCCTGGGGCGTATCCATGTCCGGAGCCCCGAGTGAGAACAGCAACACTACTGAAGGCAAATCGGTTAAGAGCGGTTTCGACAAAAGCAGGCGCCTGCTGAATGCCGGTGATTTCAAAAATGTATTTGACGGCGCCAGCTTTAAACTGGGCAATGATAGCTTCCTTCTGCTTGCCAGACCCTCTTCCCTAGGCCATGCCCGGTTGGGGTTGGTGGTTGCCAAAAAAAATATCCGTCGCGCTGTCGATCGAAACCGCATCAAAAGAGTCGTTCGGGAAACGTTCCGTCAATATCAGGATCATCTTGATACCCTGGATATCGTCTTTCTGGCCAGACGGGGGCTACATATCTTGCCAAATTCTGATCAAACCCGGCTTGTTCGTGAAGGCTGGCGCCGCCTGGAAAAAAAACTTGCCCACCAGGGAGGGCGCTCCCGGTGAAATGGCTGCTGACCAGGATGATCAGGCTCTACCAGTATCTGCTCAGTCCGCTGTTGGGCAACAACTGTCGCTTTTACCCCAGTTGTTCCTGTTATGCTCAGCAGGCAATCAATGATCACGGAACCCTGAGAGGGGGTTACCTCAGTCTGCGTCGCGTTCTAAAATGCCACCCTTTTCATTCCGGTGGCTTTGATCCGGTTCCGGAACCCAAAAAATTTAAACCCCCAGAGTTGAATTAACTATGGATTGGCAAAGAAATCTGTTGATCGCCGGGATTATTGCTGTCCTGGCCATACTGTTTGTCCGCTGGAATGAGTTCAAGGACGACCGTTCCAGCCTCCAGGAAAGTTTTGTCAAGGAAGCCGTCGTGGTACCTGATGCCGCCGTCGCGCCAGAGGCCAGCGGAGATACCACCGAAGCCATTCCGGACCCATCAACTGCAACCGATGCCAATGAACCGATAACCGGGACATCCTCTTCCTCCCGGCTGATTTCAGTGGTAACGGATGTTCTGGAAGTCACCATCGATACCTATGGCGGAGACATTGTTCGAATCGGCTTGCCTGAACACCTGTCAGCCCTGTCAGAAAAATCTGATCCCTTTATCCTGCTTAACCGCACCAGTAGCCAAACCTATATTGCACAAAGCGGTCTAGTCGGCGCCAATGGAACAGATACTCGTGAAGGCAGACCGCTGTTTCACGCCGATGCGACCGATTATCATCTGGAGCACGGCAGTGACTTGCTGGAGGTTGACCTGAAGCTGACCCAGGGTGATGTCAGTATCATCAAACGCTTCAGTTTTCGTCGCGGCGACTACCTGATGGGTGTGGACTACCTGATCGATAACAAGGGACCTGATACCTGGTCAGCAAGCCTGTTTGGGCAAATACAGCGCAATACCTTTTTGCCGGATGTCAAAAAAGGCATGGGTATGCAACCTTATGTGGGTGCCGCACTGACTACCCCGGAGGAAAACTACAAGAAGGTTAAATTCTCAGATCTGGATGAAAAGCCTTTCCGTATTGAAAAAATGGGCGGCTGGGTATCCATGGTGCAGCACTACTTTATCAGTGCCTGGGTGCCGGACCAACAGCTGTTAAACAAGTTTAATTTAAGAAAGCTAGGCAATCGCGATCTCTATGTCCTGGGGTTTACTTCACCTGTGCTACAGGTACCGGCGGGAGAAATCGGTAAAACCGGAGCCAGCTTCTATGCGGGCCCGAAGGACCAATACCGACTGGAGAAGATTTCTCCTTACCTGGATCTGACCGTCGATTACGGCTGGCTATGGTGGGTGGCCAAACCCATTTTTTACACCCTGACCCTGATTCACGACCTGGTGGGGAACTGGGGCTGGTCCATTATTTTATTGACGATACTTATCAAAGCCCTGTTCTTCAAGCTTTCGGCCACCAGCTACCGTTCCATGGCGAAAATGCGCAAATTGCAGCCGGAGATGGCAAGGCTCAAAGACCTTTACGGCGATGACCGTCAGAAGCTGTCCCAGGAAATGATGAATTTCTACAAGAAGGAAAAGGTCAATCCCATGGGCGGCTGTCTGCCCATGCTGATTCAAATGCCGGTGTTCATTGCGCTTTACTGGGTATTATTCGAAAGCGTTGAATTGCGCCACGCCCCCTGGATCCTGTGGATCAAGGACCTGTCGGTGCAGGATCCCTATTTCGTGCTACCGGTTCTCAACGGCATCAGCATGTTTTTAAGTACTCTGTTGCAGCCGGTGCCACCGGACCCGACCCAGGCCAAGGTAATGAAAATCATGCCGGTTGCCTTTTCATTCCTTTTTGCCTTTTTTCCCGCGGGGCTGGTAATTTACTGGACGGTGAACAGCGTTCTCTCAATTCTTCAGCAATGGATAATAACGCGTCGTATTGAGGCCGGCTCCGGTTAACAGCCTGTGAAAAGTGCCTGTTTCGTCAATGCCGACTGGTGATCAAGACGTTATAGCGGCCATAGCCACTGCACCAGGTCGCGGTGGTATCGGTATTGTTCGCATATCGGGAAGTAACCTGTTAACCCTGGTCAGGAACCTGATTCAAACCGAGATCAGACCCCGAATCGCCACTGTGGCCAATTTCCTCGATGCCGGTGGTCAGGTCATTGATCAGGGTATCGTTCTTTATTTTACTGCACCTCACTCCTTTACCGGGGAGGACGTGATCGAACTTCAGGGCCACGGCGGCGCCGTGGTCATGGATAGTCTTTTAGCCAGAGTCATACAGCTGGGGGCACGCCTTGCCCGTCCGGGAGAATTCTCTGAGCGTGCCTTCCTCAATGGCAAGATCGACCTGGCTCAGGCAGAGGCCATAGCTGATCTTATTGATGCCAGTTCCCGGCAGGCCGCCAGGTCTGCAATGCGTTCACTGCAGGGGGAATTCTCACGACAGATCCGGGAGTTGGTGGAATCACTGATTCAACTGAGAATCTATGTTGAAGCCGCTATCGACTTTCCGGAAGAAGATGTGTCATTTCTTAACGATGGTCGGGTGGCTGGTGAAATTCAGCTCTTGCTGTCGGCGTTGGCGTCCATAAAAGACAGGGCGAGGCAGGGTACCATTCTCCAGGAGGGAATGACTGTAGTCATTGCCGGTAAACCCAATGCGGGAAAATCGAGCCTGCTGAATGCACTGTCCGGGCGTGAGACTGCCATTGTTACCGAAATCGCCGGTACCACGAGGGATGTTCTCCGGGAACGTATCGATATCGATGGAATGCCACTACATATCGTCGACACGGCTGGATTGCGTGAAAGCACCGATGCAGTGGAGCAGGAAGGAATTCGACGCGCCTGGGCTGAAATAGAAGCTGCCGATCAAGTATTGCTGATTATGGACAGTAATGAAGATAGTATAAATTTCCCTAATAGCAGCTGGCCCGAGTATTTCCACCGATTTCCAGAAAAATCCAATATTACCCTGGTGCTCAACAAGATCGATTTATCTGACCAAAGTGACAGTATCGTTCATGGTGAATATACCAGTATTTTTCTTTCTGCCAAAACCGGTCAAGGATTGCCCCTGCTCAGGAATTACCTCAAAGGTTTAATGGGTTACAGCGGCAGCATCGAGGGTGGTTTCAGTGCACGTCGCAGGCACCTGGAAGCGCTGGAACGCGCTGAACAAAGCATTGAAAATGCCAGAATCCAGTTAAATGTCGGAGGCAACGGTGAACTGGTAGCGGAAGACCTGCGCCATGCCCAGCAACAGTTAGGAGAAATTACCGGCGAGTTTACGGCCAATGATCTTCTAGGCCGGATATTCTCCAGTTTTTGCATCGGAAAGTGACTGCCCAGGCAATAACTGGTCACCTATTTAATTCCTTTTAATCGAGCTGAAAAAAATTCCCAAAAATATTTTCCAAATACAGGAAGTACACTGCCAAGTTACAGTAAGTTCACAGGTTATCCACAGGAAGTGTTTAAAATATAGCCAATTATCATTGTCAATCCTGTGTAAAAACACAGCCCTATGTTTTGTGATAACATATTGAAATAAAAGGCGATTTTATATTTTGTTATCGCACAAAACCTAAAAAATTAGTGTGGATAACAGTGCCGATTCCGGATAGACTTTGTCCCCTTGGAAATACAACAACAATGTCATTGGGGAAGAAAATTTTGGCTGAATTGGTGTGGGAAAAATGCCTGGATCATCTACAGGATGAATTACCGGCACAACAATTTAATACCTGGATACGACCTCTTCGCATAGAAGAAAAGCCGTCTTCTGATGCGGACAGAAAGCTGCATCTGATGGCCCCAAATCGCTTTGTACAGGATTGGGTATCAGACAAGTTTTTGGGAAGAATCGTGGAACTGTTTTCGGAGATGGCCGGGGTAAAGTACGATATTGTTATCAACTCTTCCGCAAGCAGGTCCCCTGCATACTTGCAAAACATTAACCATCGTGACCCGGTAGTACCTGCCAACCCGGCACCGCAAGTCAGTGCAGAACAGCCAGGAAAATTTAAGCAGACGCAAATTAGCACAGATCAATCCGCTGCTATTGAAGGGGGCTTGCGCCACGAAAGTAATCTGAATGGCACTTTTACCTTTGACTCTTTTGTCGAGGGCAAATCAAACCAACTGGCAATGGCTGCCGCACGTCAGGTTGCTGAAAACCCGGGCGGAGCCTACAACCCTCTGTTTATCTACGGTGGTGTCGGATTGGGTAAAACTCACTTGATGCATGCAGTTGGCAATGCCCTGAGGCAGAAAAACCCAAATGCAAAAGTGGTATATCTGCACTCGGAACGCTTTGTTGCCGACATGGTCAAGGCTCTTCAGCTAAATGCCATCAATGACTTCAAACGTTTTTACCGTTCTGTTGATGCGCTCCTCATTGACGATATTCAGTTTTTTGCCGGCAAGGAACGGTCACAGGAAGAATTTTTCCACACCTTTAATGCCCTTCTTGAAGGTGGTCAACAGATGATCCTTACCTGTGACCGCTATCCCAAGGAAATAAGGGGGCTTGAAGAGCGGTTAAAATCCCGTTTTGGCTGGGGCCTGACAGTGGCCGTGGAGCCGCCGGAACTGGAGACCAGGGTGGCGATTCTGATGAAGAAAGCTCAACAGGCCAATATGGAATTGCCCCACGATGTCGCTTTTTTTGTCGGTCAGCGTATTCGTTCAAATGTTCGGGAATTGGAGGGGGCATTGAAGCGGGTCATTGCCAGTGCCCACTTTACCGGCCGGCCCATTGATATTGAATTAATTCGCGATTCTCTTAAGGATTTATTGGCGCTACAGGATAAGCTGGTTACCATAGACAATATTCAGCGAACTGTCGCAGAGTACTTTAAGATAAAGATGTCTGATCTGCTATCTAAGAGGCGAAGTCGATCCATTGCACGTCCCAGGCAAGTAGCCATGGCGCTAGCCAAGGAGCTTACCAACCACAGTTTGCCAGAGATTGGGGAAGCCTTTGGCGGACGCGACCACACCACGGTGCTCCACGCCTGTCGCAAGGTCAAGGAACTCAGTGAAACCACCAGGGATATGCGTGAAGACATGAAAAACCTGATGCGCACCCTGACAACCTAAATTACCTGCCAACATTTCACCACGCCCAAAATAATTGTTTGGATGACAAAACCTATGAAGTTCACTATCTTGCGGGAAGAATTTCTAAAGCCGCTGCAACTAGTCGTCGGTGTTGTTGAACGGCGTCAGACCCTGCCAATCCTTTCCCATGTGCTAATAAGTCTTGATGAACTCGGGCAACTGTCACTCACGGGCACTGATCTGGAGGTTGAAATCGTGGGTAAGGTGGCGTTGGATATGCACGATAATGAACCGGGTGAAATAACCGTGCCCGCACGAAAACTGATGGATATCTGCCGGTCGCTGCCGGAAGAGGCTGTTCTGGAAATTTCGAGCAAGGATGATCGTACAGTTCTCACCAGTAAAAGGAGCCGGTTTACTCTCTCCAGTTTGCCGGCCAGTGAATTTCCCTCTGTAGATGACAGTCCTGGACAGGTGGAGTTTTCGATGCCTGCACAGGCACTGAAGCAACTTATTGACAGCACAGCCTTTGCAATGGCGCACCAGGATGTGCGTTATTATCTGAATGGCATGCTCTGGGAGGCAAACTCGGGCTCTCTAAATACTGTAGCAACTGACGGACATCGTTTGGCAATGTCTACCAGGGAAATGCCCGTTTCGGTACCCAATAAAGTCCAGATTATTATTCCGAGAAAAGGCGTCCTTGAATTGTCGAAAATGCTCATCGACGGCAAGGAAGTTACGGTCGTTTTGGGGAGTAATCACGTTCGAGTACTGGGTCCTGACTTTCGCTTTACATCAAAACTGGTGGATGGCGCCTACCCGGACTATGAGAGAGTGCTGCCCAGGGGTGGAACTAAAATTGTTGCGGCGGACCGGGAGTCACTACGCCAGGCATTTGTACGTACAGCTATTCTCTCGAACGAAAAATACCGGGGCGTTCGACTTCTTCTCGAGAACGGATCTCTTAAAATGGTGGCCAACAATCCTGAGCAGGAACAAGCTGAAGAGGAAGTCAGCGTTGAATACCACGGAGACAGTCTGGAAATTGGTTTCAATGTTAGCTATATCCTCGACGTTTTAAATGTCCTCAAGGGCGATACCATTCGTTTTGTTCTCTCCGACGCTAACAGTAGTGCACTAATTGAAGACCCCCGGAATTCAGAATCTGTTTACGTGATAATGCCCATGCGGCTTTGATTATTCAAAGCCAGAGCAACAGATGTATCTGAAGCAGCTGTCGGTGCACGGGCTGCGAAATTTAATCCACAGTCAGCTGAATCTTTCTCCCGGAGCAAACTTGCTCTATGGCGCCAATGGCAGCGGCAAGACCAGTGTCCTGGAAGCTATATATCTGCTGGGACGAGGTCGATCTTTTCGTACACGAAATTTGCGTTCTGTCATTAATCACCAGGCTGACCAGTGTACTGTTTATGGCATCATCGCAAATCCTGAAAATTCCAAAGTTGCCGATATCCCAATCGGTGTTTCAAGGTCCAGGGGTGGGCAATTCAAATTTAAAATTTCCGGTGAGCCTGTACATAACGCCTCAAGGTTGATAGATCAATTGCCTTTGCAGTTAATGAATGCAGAAAGCTTTCAGTTGTTAGAAGGCTCTCCCCAAAATCGAAGACGTTTGATTGATTGGGGCGTGTTCCACGTGGAACATCGCTATCGTGACCTCTGGTCCAGGTATCAACGTAGTCTGAAGCAACGGAATTCCCTGTTGCGCCATGCTAAAATAGACCGGTTACATCTGGCTGTCTGGGATAGGGAGTTCTCAGATCTGGCTGAAAATATTACGGCTTTTCGACAGCAATACCTCGACACCTACCTGCCATTGGTGAAAAAAATTGCATCGGAATTTGAAATATTTCCCGAGCCTGAATTGCGCTTTTATCCAGGGTGGGATACCCGATTTCAATACCCGGATGTATTGAGTGAAAATTTTGATCGAGACCGGGCAGCCGGCCGTACCAGTGCAGGCCCTCACAGAGCCGATCTTCAAGTAATATTGAACGGTAAGCCTGCTACTGAGGTGCTCTCCAGGGGCCAAACCAAGGTCATGGTATCTCTGTTGTTGATTGCACAGGGCTATGCTTTTCGCCAAAGTACGGGCCAAAACTGTGTTTATTTGCTCGATGATTTGCCTGCTGAACTTGATCGGCGTAATCGAATAAAAACAGGGGAATTATTGGAATCACTCCATTCACAGGTTTTTATCACCGGGGTTGAAGAAGACAACCTGAAGAATACTTGGCCCTCGAGAAATATGGATGGTGGTGATGTAGAAGCCAGGATGTTCCACGTGGAACATGGAAAAATCATCCAAGTAGCGGGTAATTAAAATGAGATGGTATAAATATATATGAACACTAAGACTACCGGCGATTATGACTCATCCAGTATCAAGGTCCTAAAAGGGCTGGATGCCGTTAGAAAAAGACCAGGGATGTACATTGGCGACACTGACGACGGTACAGGCTTACACCACATGGTCTTTGAGTTGGTAGATAACTCCATCGACGAAGCCCTGGCTGGCTACTGTTCTGAAATACGGGTTGTGATACACCCTGATGAATCGATATCAGTCATGGATAATGGACGGGGCATGCCGGTGGACATGCATGAGGAGGGGGTATCTGCCGCAGAAGTTATTATGACGGTGTTACATGCCGGCGGGAAATTTGATGACAACACGTATAAGGTCTCCGGAGGACTTCATGGTGTTGGGGTTTCAGTCGTGAATGCCCTGTCGGAAAGATTAAGACTGACCATTCGTAGGGGAGGCAAAATTTACGAGCAGAATTATCAGCATGGAATCCCCCAGGCACCAATTGCTGTTGTAGGCAGTACCGGTGAAAGTGGTACGACCGTCCATTTCGTGCCTTCTGCATTGACCTTTACCAATATCAGTTTCCATTTCGACATTCTGGCCAAACGTCTGCGAGAGCTATCGTTCCTGAACTCCGGTGTCCGTATCATTCTCAAGGATGAACGGTCCGGCAAGGAGGAAGTTTACCAATATGAAGGCGGACTCAGAGCATTTGTCGAATATCTCAACCAAAATAAGACAACAGTTAATCAGGTGATGCATTTTACTGCCAACCGCCCCGATGGCATCGGCGTCGAGGTGGCGTTGCAGTGGAATGACGGCTTTCAAGAAAATATATTTTGCTATACCAACAACATCCCTCAAAGGGATGGTGGCACGCACCTGGCCGGGTTTCGAGCGGCTCTGACGCGCAGTCTGAATACCTATATTGAAAAGGAGGGTCTCGCCAGAAAGGAAAAAGTAAACACCACAGGGGATGATGCAAGAGAAGGTTTGACAGGCATCATTTCTGTAAAGGTTCCGGATCCTAAATTTTCGTCCCAGACAAAGGAAAAGCTGGTGAGTTCCGAGGTAAAAACCGCCGTGGAACAGGAAATGGCGGATAAATTCAATGATTTCTTGCTGGAAAACCCTCAGGACGCCAAAAACATCGTTGGCAAAATGATCGACGCAGCTCGCGCCAGAGAGGCCGCTCGCAAGGCCAGGGAAATGACTCGCCGCAAGGGCGCACTGGATATCGCCGGCTTGCCGGGTAAACTTGCGGATTGCCAGGAAAAGGATCCGGCTCTCTCGGAACTCTATCTAGTGGAAGGAGACTCTGCCGGAGGCTCCGCGAAACAAGGACGCGCCCGTAAAACCCAGGCAATTTTACCCCTCAAGGGCAAAATATTGAACGTGGAGAAGGCGCGTTTTGACAAGATGCTTTCCAGTGCGGAGGTTGGAACCCTGATAACGGCTCTCGGCTGTGGAATTGGTGCCGAGGAGTTTAATCCTGAAAAACTTCGCTATCACACCATAGTTATTATGACTGACGCTGACGTCGATGGCTCTCACATTCGGACTTTGCTCCTGACATTCTTTTTTCGACAAATGCGATCCTTGCTCGAAAGGGGGCATATCTTCATTGCCCAGCCGCCACTGTACAAAATCAGCAAGGGCAAACAGGAACAGTACTTGAAAGATGATCAGGCTCTGACAAATTACCTGACTCAGGCTGCTCTTGAAAACGCTGTTCTTCACGTCAATCCGGAGGCACCTGGCATTCGGGACACCGCGCTTGAGACGCTGGTTAAGGAGTACCGAAAGGTTATGGCAATGATTGACCGGATGTCCCGGGTCTATCCACCTGAAATCTTGGAAAGTATGATCTACTTGCCGGCATTGCTGGAGTCAGATCTCACCAACCAGCAAAGGGTACAGGCCTGGTGCGAGGAGCTTCATGGCTCTCTGGTTAGTGACTATCGCGCTGGTAGTCACCGTTACAAGATAGTCGTCATTGAGGATCGGGAACGCCAAATCTTTACACCAGGCATCGAGATTACCGCTCATGGCATACCGACCAGTTACCCATTGAACCGGGACTTTTTTGCGTCAGGCGAATATCGCGCTATTGTCAATCTGGGTGCGCAGATTGCCGATTTAATTGAAACTGGCGCCTTTATCAAGAGGGGTGAAAAGACAAGACCGGTGGCCAGCTTCAAGGAAGCTTTAGACTGGTTGATGCAGGAGTCTAAACGAGGCTATGCCATTCAACGTTACAAGGGACTTGGAGAAATGAATCCGGAGCAATTGTGGGAAACCACCATGAATCCGGAAACCAGGAGAATGCTCAAGGTGACAGTGGAAGATGCGGTAGCCGCCGATCAAATGTTCAATACTCTGATGGGGGATCAAGTGGAGCCGCGAAGGGAATTTATAGAAACCAATGCCCTCTCAGTAGCAAATCTGGATGTGTAGTTCAAACGAAGAACTAAACTGATTTGAGCAAAACAAAGGTTGTCCAACTGTGTTGAACAGAATAGAAAATGACTTTTTTTGATGGTGGTTGACGTCAGAGTTCGTGCAAACGCCAGATATTGTTTTTTAAATCCCCTTTTCGTCGCCCCGGATCTTTGCGTCGATCTTCCTTGTCTGGTTCAAAGCGAATATCGTTGCGCCTATCAGCTTTGACTCGCCGAATTTCCCGGCGCTGATCCGGACCGGTGTAAGGTGGTTCCTGCTTGTCTGACATGTGCAACCCCTTTTGTCCAAATACCAGTTATTTGTTATCTGCAATCAAGTGTAGCTTATCCGATTTCCTTTTGGCGGGCTTCGATCCATTCCTGAACTTGCGCAGTGAGAACCTTGCTGTCTTGGCCCTTTGTGGCAATGGCTTCTCCAATTACCACTGAAATTGTACCGGGGTACTTTATAAATTTCCGTGCTGGCCAACACGTTCCAGCATTGTGGGCGATGGGCAAAATGGGCACACTGGAGGCGATAGCGAGAGCGGCGCCGCTTCGGCCATAGTTTCCAACCTGACCGGGGTCGGTGCGAGTTCCCTCCGGGTAAATCACCACATTATTACCTTCACTTATTCGATTTTGGCCCTGTTGCATGACCTGCCTCAAGGCTTCCCTTGGATTACTGCGGTCTATAGCGATTGGACGCATGGCAGCCAGACCCCAGCCGAAAAAAGGATAACGCAACAGTTCCTTTTTCAGAATGGTACAGACTGGCCTCAGTACGGCCTGGAGATAATAGGTTTCCCAGCCTGACTGGTGCTTGCTGAGAGCGACAAAAGGACCCGTAGGAATATTCTTTAGTCCGGTAACCTGTACTTTGACGCCACAACTGAGGCCAAACCAGCCAAGCATCATATAGTTACCCAGAGCGACGATATTTTGTCGCCATTTAAAGGGAAGGAGCCAGCCCAGAGTGCCACTGAAGAGACCGAAAAAACCTACCAGCGGAATGTAAATCAGGTAAAAAAGGAGGCTGCGTACCACATATACAACTTTCATGGTGATTTTTCTCCGGCCTGGTCGAGTAGAAAGTCGATCGCTGCGGACAGGTTATCGAAAACCCTGACGCTTTGTAATCCGGCATCGGAGGATAAGAGCAGTTTCGCCTCTGTTGACATGCCTTTGCCCGTGCGCACCAGAATAGGGATACAGCCTCTTTTCAAGCCAACCTCCAGGTCTTTGAGACTGTCGCCGATGAAGGGAACATCATGTAGATCACAGCCGAACTCCCTGGCGATCGCGTCAAGAAGACCAGGAGCGGGCTTGCGGCATTGGCATTGATCCTCGGGCGTATGTGGGCAGTAAAAGATTCCGGCAATGGCACCACCGGCCTCTTCCACCAATGACACAAATTTAGCGTGCATCTGCTCCAGGGCATCAAGATCAAACAGGCCACGGCCCAGACCGGACTGGTTGGTGGCCACAACTACGGTATATCCGGCACGGTGCAGACGGGCAATTGCGTCAATACTTCCCTCGAGGGGAATCCATTCCTCGACTGATCTTATGTACTGGTCCGAATCCTCATTGATGACACCGTCACGGTCGAGAATAACGAGTTTCATCTCACCTGACCTGGACCAGAAGAGAGATGTCGGCTACTTGCAGAAACAGGTTTCTCAATTTGGACAGCAGTGTCAGACGGTTTTTGCGGATTTCCACCTCCTCGACATTGACCATCACCTGGTCAAAGAACACATCCACGGGGTCCCTCAGTGTGGCCATTGTTCTCAGGGCTTCAGTGTAGTTTCGGGCTTCGATAAGGGGTAAAACCGCGACTGTAACTGTCGTCAGAGCTTCGGCCAGGGCTTTCTCCTGATCAGAGATCAGACAAGTCCGATCAACTTGGTCAAACAGTTGATCATCAGCCTTGGCCAGTATATTGGAAACCCGCTTATTGGCAGCCGCGAGTTGAGGTGCTTCCGGAAGCTGACTGAATTCATTAACGGCGCTGACCCGTTGATGGATATCCAGAGGGTTGGTCAGTTGCCTGGCGGCCACGGCGTAAAACACCTCAACCGGGATCTCTTCGTCCTCATACCAAGCTTTGAAGCGGTCTATAAGGTAAGTAAGTATTCGCTCTTCTAGCCCGTTACGATGGCGGAGGTCGTCGTATTGGGCCGCCGATTTTTCCAATACTTGTTGCAGATCAAGGTCGATCTCCCTTTCGACGAGTATGCGCAGTATACCGAGACTGGCGCGACGGAGAGCAAAGGGATCCCGGGAACCGGACGGTTGCTGACCGATACCGAAAATGCCCACGAGAGTATCAATTCGATCCGCCAGGGCCACAGCGGTACCGGTGGGGGCTCGCGGCAGGCGATCCCCGGAAAAGGCCGGTAGGTAGTGCTCTTTCATGGCTTCGGCCACGTCCGGGTGCTCGCCGTCGTTCTCGGCGTAATAACGACCCATTACTCCCTGAAGATCGTCAAACTCACCGACCATGTTGCTGACCAGATCAGATTTACATAGTTGTCCGGCACGTCGGGCCAGGTCCGGATCGCCTCCGACCGTGACAGCGAGGTAGCTGGCAAGATTCGCCACCCGTTCTGTCTTGTCGAACAGGGTGCCCAGTTGCTGTTGAAAGACAATGGACTTGAGTTGTTCCCTGCGCTCCACCTGTGTGGTTTTGCAGTCAGTCTGGTAAAAAAAGGCTGCATCGGCCAGTCGCGGCCGAATCACACGTTCATTACCAACAACCACCGAGACTGGATCGCTACTGTCGATGTTGGCTACCGTGACAAAAAGAGGCATCAAATGGCCGCTGTCATCCACCATATGAAAATATTTCTGGTGTGCTTTCATAGAAGAGATCAGGGCTTCGGGAGGCACCGCCAGGAAGCGATCCTCAAACCGGCCCACCAAGGGAACTGGCCACTCGTTAAGAGCGGTGACCTCATTGAGAAGCTCCTCGTCTATGACGGCAGTGCCACCCGCCGCTGTAGCGGCGGCAACTACACCGTCACGGATCAGGTTGGTACGCCGCTGAAAATCAGCAATGACAAAACCCTGATTCAAATCCCATTCATAGGAGGCAGGGGAGTGAATAACGATATCGCCGGAACCATGAAACCGGTGGCCGCGGCTGGTTCGGCCGGCCTTGATCCCGAGAACAGTGGTGTTACAAACACTGCCATTGAAAAGCATTACCACCCAGTGGACCGGTCGGACGAACTCCTGTCGCCTGGTACCCCAGCGCATTCGCCTGGGAATGGGTAAGGCATCCAGTGCGGTCTCCACCAGAGATTGCACCAGATCTGCGGTTGCCTGACCTTGTTTGATTTCGGTGTAGGCGAGCTTCGGGCCCTTATCTGTCTCAATGGTCTCAAGCGCATCAACCTCGACGCCAAAGCGTGAGGCAAAACCCAGGGCCGCTCTGGTCGGATTGCCTTCTCCGTCAAATGCGGCAGCGACCGGTGGTCCTGCAGTCTGAGTGTGAATATTGGCCTGGTGGGTGGCCAGCGTCGTTCGAAGTGCCAGTCGTCGAGGAGTGGCAAAGACCTCAATTTCCTCTCCATGGGCAACGCCGGCTTTCAGGCAGGCGCCACCGAATTCATGCTGAAATGCCTGGGCAAGGGGCAGAAGTGCCCTGGGAGGTAACTCCTCGGTACCAATCTCCACCAGAAAGTCTGCCTGTGCCACCGGGGCGTCGGTCATTTTTCATTCTCCAGCGCCTGATGTTTGACCTCTTCCGCCAGTGCCCTGGGAGCCAATGGAAAGTCGAGAGCCAGGCGCGAATTAAAATAGGCCTGAGCCACAGAGCGGGCCAGAGTCCTCACCCGCAGGATAAATCGCTGTCTTTCGGTAACGGAAATGGCATGCCGCGCATCCAGCAGATTGAAGGCGTGGGAGGCCTTCATCACCATTTCGTAGGCGGGAAGGGGAAGATCGCTGGCCATCAGTTTCAGGCTTTCCTGCTCATAGGCATCAAAGCTGTAAAACAGAAAGTCGGTGTTGGCTTCCTGAAAGTTAAACCGGGACATTTCCACTTCATTCTGGTGAAAGACATCGCCATAACTGACCTTGTTGCCGTCTGGACCTCGAGTCCAGGTCAAATCGTAAATACAATCCACAGCCTGAAGATACATGGCAATCCGCTCCAGACCGTAGGTAATTTCTCCTGTAACCGGGTAGCATTCCAGACCACCGACTTGCTGGAAGTAGGTGAACTGGGTGACTTCCATACCGTTGAGCCAGACTTCCCAGCCAAGGCCCCAGGCGCCAAGCGTGGGAGATTCCCAGTTGTCCTCGACAAAGCGAATATCGTGAACCAGTGGATCGATTCCAAGCATTCTCAGGGAATCGAGATAGAGATCCTGAATATTGTCAGGTGAGGGTTTTAGTACCACCTGGAACTGGTAATAGTGCTGAAGCCGGTTTGGATTTTCACCATAGCGGCCATCTGTGGGGCGACGGCAGGGTTGCACGTAGGCGCTGTTCCAGGTTTCCGGTCCAATAGCGCGAAGGAAGGTAGCAGGGTGAAAGGTCCCCGCACCGACTTCCATGTCGAGGGGTTGAAGAATGACACAGCCGTTGCTGGCCCAATACTGCTGCAGGGCGAGAATAAGACCCTGGAAAGTGGAGACGTCCGGTGTGCTATTGGCCACTACTTGCACTCTTTGTTATTGAAGCCGGCAATTATAGGGACATCGATGCCGGAAGTCATGATAGCGATGGCGGTGTTCAGCAAGCGATTCAGTATCCCCGTCTTTTCCGGTATTCTGCACCCGGGACCTTTTGATTAGTACGTGATCTGCCTGGGAGCGCTGTCTTTATGGTCTGATTTTTCCGGGATTTACAAGAATGAAAAAATCAACAATAACATCGATACCCTTGAAAAACAGAATCCTGCGGGGCTTGATCCGTCTGCTCTCCAGATTGCCCTTGGGCACGGCCCGCGGGTTGGGCTGGCTGGTGGGAGAAATGGCCTGGATGTTGAAAACCCGCGGCACGAAAACCGCCCTGATTAATCTCGAATTCTGTTTTTCCGAAATGCCGGAAAAAGAGAGAATGCAACTTTGTCGGGACAGTATGCGCCAGTGGGGACAGACATTGATGGAAGTCCCGGTAATCTGGCGGATGGGAGAGAAATGTCTCAACCGTATTCTCTCGATAGAAGGTGAAAACTACTATGACGAGGCCCTCGGTGCCGGTAAAGGTCTTCTTCTTGTGGCTCCACATCTGGGCAACTGGGAGATACTGGGCTATTGGATGTCAACCAAAGGCAGCTGCAACATGCTCTACCAGCCGCCTCGCGAACCTGGTCTCGAAGATATTATTCTCCAGGGGCGCAAGGCCCTGGGTGCGAAGCTGGTAGCCACGGACCTGCGGGGGGTATCTTCCCTGATCAAAGCCCTGAAAAATGGCGAGGTGGCCGGCATATTGCCGGATATGGAGCCGGAACCCGCTAATGGCGAGTTTGCCCCTTTCTTTGGCCGGCCAGCCATGACCATTACTCTGGTCAATCGCCTGCAGCAGAAATCAGGCGCCCCGATAGTCTTTGCCTTTGCCAAAAGGGTAAAAAAAGGCTTTGAGTTGACCATCATCAAGCCGGATCCGGCCATCTACTCGGAGAACGATGGGGAGGCACTGTCAGCTGTCAATCGGGGTGTCGAAAAACTGGTCAGGATGGCTCCTGCCCAGTACCAGTGGGAATACAAGAGATTCAAGCGGCGGCCGAATGGCGAAGCCAGAATATATCCCTAATACCAGGATGATGCTATGAAAAAAATTGCTCTTTTGACTCTCACCACTGTCTTGAGCCTGCTTCTCAGTAGTTGCCAGACAGCCTATTACAGCGCAATGGAAAAGGTCGGCATTGAAAAGCGGGATATCCTGATCGACCGGATTGAAGACGCCCGGGAAGCCCAGCAGGACACTCAGGAACAGTTCAAGGATGCCCTTGAGCAGTATCGGGCTGTAGTGAACTTTAATGGTGGCGATCTGGAAAAACTCTACAATCGGCTGAGCAGCGAGTATGAAGACAGCAGCGAAGCCGCCGAGGAAATTGCTGCACGGATTCGAAAGGTCGAAGATGTCGCCGAAGACCTATTCGATGAATGGCAAAAAGAACTGGATCTGATTGGCAATGACAGATTGCGTCGAGACAGTGCCAACCAGTTGCGGGACACCCGGTACCAGTACAAGCAGCTGATCAGCACCATGTGGCAGGCGGAGAAAAGTGTTCACCCGGTCCTGGATACACTACGAGACCAGGTCTACTACCTGAAACACAATCTCAATGCCCGGGCCATTTCTTCGCTGAAAGGTGAGTTGCGCACCATCGATGCCGATGTCAATCGACTGGTACAGCAAATGCAACGGGCCATCGACGAGGCTAATAACTTTATCAAAAATATGAAACAGTGATAGAAAAGGAAGTGACAGCATGAAATTTGACAATGTCCTGGAGACAATAGGCAACTCTCCCCACATTCGTTTGAATAAACTTTTTCGGGAAGATCTGGAAGTCTGGATGAAAGCCGAGCGCTCCAATCCCGGAGGCAGCATCAAGGATCGTATAGGCCTGTCCATGATAGAGGATGCCGAAAATAAGGGCCTGATTGATGCCGATACAGTGATCATTGAGCCCACTTCCGGTAATACCGGCATTGCCCTGGCCATGGTATGTGCGGTACGGGGTTATCGTTTGATCCTTACCATGCCGGAATCCATGTCCATCGAACGCCGAAAGTACATGAAGGCCTTTGGCGCCGAACTGGTGTTAACTCCCCGGGAACTGGGAATGGGCGGTTGCATTGAAAAAGCCATGGCACTGATGGCAGAGCACAGTAAGAGCTGGATGCCGATGCAGTTTGAAAATGCCGCCAATACCGAGGCCCACCGGCAGACTACCGCCAGGGAAATCGTCGACGATTTCCCGGAGGGTCTGGATTACCTGATTACCGGCGTCGGCACCGGCGGCCATATCACCGGTTGCGCGGAAGTGCTCAAGGAAAAATTTCCGGGACTGAAAGTACTGGCGGTGGAACCTGAAAAATCGGCGGTAATCAGCGGTGGCCAAAAAGGTCTGCATCGCATCCAGGGCATTGGTGCCGGCTTTATTCCGGCGATACTGAATCGTGAGATTCTAGACGGCACCCTGAAGGTCAGCGAGGAGGACAGTTTTGAGATGACCCGGCGATCAGCCCTGGAAGAGGGCATAATGGTGGGGATTTCCTCCGGCGCCAGCCTTGCGGCTCTGAAACAGATTCAGAATGAGATTCCGGCGGGTAGCCGGGTTATGGTTTTCAGCTATGACTCCGGAGAACGCTACCTCTCCATTGAGGATCTGTTCATTTCATAGCCGGACTGCAGCCATAATGGCAGCTGGCAGGATAGTAAATGCTCACTTGCCAAGACCCAAAAAGGCTGCCATCGCATGAACGTTAAGCGCCCATCGAGGCATTATTGCAAGGCTGTCGCCGGGTCGATAGTGGCGGGCAATCGACCAATGTACAAAAGTCACGAATGTCTTCGATGGGGGTGGTCCGGAACCTGATCTTTTCTGATTTACAGACAGGAATTTTTCTTATTCTAGTCATTTTCCTGTTCGGGCTTTTCATCGAGACAGCCCTGCATGATCCAGTTGCTGAGGGTATTGCATTCCTCGTCACTCAATCGATCGGGAATGGAACTACCGATATGAAAACTGTTTTTGGGGTCGCAGGCATTAACAAAGGGCATGGACTTGTTGAGTGACCGCTTGGTAACCAGCGGGTATTTACCGTAGGTAAGCTGAATATGGGTAGTGCAGCGGTGACGTCGATCCGGATCGGTAATTGACCGGCAGGGGGCATATTTTTCTTCCTGGGGTTCCCGGTCCAGGGACCAGGCCGCGGCCGCGGGTCCTCCCTCCACATGACAGCCACTGCAATTAGTCTGAAGGATGGGATAAACCTCGGCAAATGTAGTGACCTGGCCGCCATGTAAACTTCGAAGCAACTGGGGACGGTAGGAACAGGCGGACAAGCCTATGGCCAGGGTGAGACAGAAACTGATCACTAGTGCCGGTTTTACCATGAGCTGACTCGTGCAAATAATAATTATCGGAAGCCCTGCTCCCTGCATTAGCTTTCAGGGTCTACAGTTTGCAAAACAACCGTGGCGATAATCAAGCCCAATATTCCGATGGTGAATAACTTTCAACCGAAATAGCGGCCATTTTCTCGAAATTGTGCTCTGCCGGTTCTTGTTTTTGCGGTTGCAACGGATGCCAGCAGAAGTTGCGCCAGGGGCTTCAGTCCCCGGTCCCGGTTCAGAATTTTCCATGCCAGGTATACCCTGGATAACGGGTGGCGGCATTTTGTTCCCGGATGCGGTTATCGCCCGCAGGGACTAAGATGGACTATGAGCAGCAGATCACAGTGAGAAATTATCGGCTGGCTACGGCCAGCAGCGGAGAATGGCAATGAAAAGTAATCGCCTTGAACGTATCGTCAATTCTGTTCCCAGTCGCGATGGCGACGGGGTAAAAATTCAACGGATCGCCGGGCGGAATCTGAACAGCTGGCTGGACCCGTTCCTGCTTCTTGATGAAATACGCTCCGATGACGCCGCCGATTATATTGGCGGCTTTCCGCCCCACCCGCACCGGGGTTTTGAAACCATCACCTACATGATTACCGGCCGCATGCGACATCGGGATCACATGGGCAATGAAGGTGTAATCGAGACTGGCGATGTCCAGTGGATGACAGCCGGTCGGGGCGTTATTCACTCCGAAATGCCGGAACAGCAGGAGGGGCGGTTGCACGGTGTACAGATCTGGTTAAACCTGCCCGCTGCCGAGAAGATGAAACCGGCGGCTTACCGGGACATAGTCAGCAAAAGCATACCGGAGAGAATAATGGATGACGGCAGTCGCGTGCGAATAATCGCCGGCGAGGTCGTCCTCAATGGCCAGCCCCTCCGCGGTCCCATCATTGGTCTTTTTACCGAGCCGGTATACCTCGATCTGGACCTGCAACCCCGGGGTCATATAGCGGTGAATCTTCCGGGGGAGCACCGGGTACTGGTCTATATCATCGAGGGTGGGACCGAAGAGCTCGAAGCCCAACAACTCGGTGTCTATGGTAATGGAGAAGTCCTGGAACTTCAGGCCGGTAATAGTCAAACCCGCCTGTTGCTGCTGGCAGGTAAGCCGTTGGGTGAACCGGTAGTGCAACACGGCCCCTTCGTCATGAACAGTGCCGAGCAAATCAACCAGGCCATCGAAGATTACCAGCGGGGCACGCTTACCGGTTGATCGGGGCTGGCCGGGGCGTCGAAGACGAGTAGAATACCCGGCCAAAGAGAAACCTGTCCGGAGGGCAGATGCCCAGGATCAACGACGTCTTTACCGGCACGGTGCGTGATCTCTCCAGTGAGGGCAATGGTATTGTCGAACATGAAAGCGGCCGTGTATTTTTTGTGCCCGGCGTCTGGGTCGGTGAGACTGCCAGCTTCAGGATTACCGGGCTGAAAAGCCGGTACGGCTTTGCCCGGCTCGAACAATTGCATCAAGCCTCTGCACACCGGGTTGTGCCACCCTGCCCTCATCAGGGATTTGGCGCGGGTCAATGCGGTGGCTGTCCCTGGCAATTCATTGATTACCCGGCGCAACTGCAGGCCAAGGAGCAGCGTCTGCGCCGCAGCCTCGGCAGGTACGCCCTGGATCACTGCATTCGTCCCATCTGGCCGTCCTCGAGGCCATTCGGTTACCGGACCCGGGCGCGTCTGAAGACCGACGGTGTTCATCTTGGTTTTGTCAGTGCCGGTTCAAAGTCCCTGGCACCCATTCTTGACTGTTTAATATTGACCGATAAAAACCGGGACACCCTTGCCGATTTGCTGACCCGCCTGCCGGACACCAGGTTCAAGGCGGGAAAAGGCCATGACTGGACAACGCTTGATATCGACGAGGACATCCGGGCGGAGGATGTTGTCAGCAATCAGCGTCGTCCCTTTCGGCAGGCCAATGCCGGGCAAAATGAAAAAATGCGGCTATGGCTGTCGCAACACCTGGAAAACCTGTATCGACGCAACGGGCGTGCAGGTGTCATCGAGTTGTTTTGCGGCTCCGGCAATTTCACCGAGGTGATTGCCCGGGCAGGGTTTGTCGATATTCTCGCCGTCGAGGCGGTTGACGATGCCCTCAATGTGCTGACAGGGAAAAGGCTGTCGGGAGTACAGACCCTGGCCTGTAACCTGTTCCTACCGGACAGTGTGAAACAGCTGCGGCGGATAAAACCGGACGCCAAAATTCTGGTACTTGATCCACCGCGAGAGGGCTTTAAAAACGTCGAATACCTGTTGGGGAAATCATCGAAAATCAGCCAGATTTTTCATATATCATGCGATCCGGCGACTTTTTCCAGAGAGCTGGGGCAATACATTGAGCGTGGATTTCGAGTGCTGGAAATTCAACCCCTGGACCCGCTTCCCCAGACCCCGCACCTGGAAATACTTGCTCATCTCGAAAGATAAAGAGCCGATCAGCCGCGGCTGATGATCATTTCGATGGCAGTGACCCTGTGTAATCCAGAGCCAGCTGAACCCAGTACTGCAAGTCCCGGTCAGATTCATAGCCTGCAGGGGCGACATAGTCAAAACCCCTGAGGGGTTTGCCGGTGAAATCCATGGGCCGGGTATGAGGATGTTGCAGGGCAAAATCATACTGGTCCAAGCCGACACGAACCATCAGGTTGTGTCTTTCGACGCCGCAACACATGTGGCCCCCGACCATGAAAGCCAGGCCGCCAAACATTTTCTTCTCAACCATATTCCTCGCGGCGACAGTCGCATTTTCAGCCAGCACGTCTCGAAGCCTTGCGGCCAACCCCCGGTCATAGGCCATGCCTCGCCTCCGAATTAGCTGAAATGGTGTTTGTCATGGTTGTCCAGTCTTTGCCTTGACAGAAAACAGATTTGGGCTCATCAATCGATAGTGTCTGGCAATTGAATATATATCGACAATTAACTGTAGCTCTAGCATAGCGGCCTTTAACATGCACCCATTGACAGGTCGAACATAGCAGCGGAGAAGATGACCATGACACCTTTCACGATTTTTGGCAGGCCCGGTTGCGGTTATTGCGTTCAGGCAAAACAGGTCCTGGGTAACAAGGGTATCGCCTACAGATACGTTGACATCCACGCCGAAGGCATCTCGCCAGAAGCCCTCGCGGAAACCGTGGGTCGTCCGGTAAGAACCGTGCCCCAGATCTTTCACGGCAAGAACTATGTCGGCGGGTACCACGAGCTGAATCAGTACCTGAAAACCATGGAGGCAGCCTGAACCTCCGTTGCTAACCGACTCGAAGCGACCAGGGGTATCCCTGGTGATGATGCCGAATCAGTGCCGTCAGGTTTCCACCGGATAGCTTGCCTCTATCCATTCAGGCATACCGCCATGGCTGACACAATCGACATTATCAATACCGTGGATGGCCAGGGTCGTCGTGGCCGTCTGGGCCCGGCGGCCGGAGCGACAGTAGATATAGATGTGGTCGAACTGGCGCAGGTAGTCGACAGCATTGATTTCCGTGCCAAAGGGAATATTGTGGCTTCCGGGTACGTGCCCCTCGGCATATTCCTCCTCGGAGCGATTGTCGATAATCAACTGACCTTTTGACAACTGCTGCCATTGCTGGTGCAGGTCCGACATGGAAAATTCCAGTCTTGGCTTTCTGTTTTCGACCCCAACCTGGGTATTGGCGGGAACAGCCTCATTGATTTTCTTGGGCAGCGCGAGGTTCAGGTTTGACATGATTTCAGTGAAGCGGGCGCTGGTGGTGCCGATTCGAACCCGGGGATTCCAGCTTTTTTCCTCGCCGATGGTGGACATGGTCTGGCCCCTATAATCGTGGGCTGGAAAGACACGGGTGTGGTCCGGCAGTGAGTACAGGATTTCCGTGATGCTGTGGTAAAGTCGGGTTGAACTGCCTTGTTGAAAGTCGGTTCGGCCGCAGCCACGGATCAGCAGGCAGTCACCGGTAAACACGGCATCGCCGATAACATAACTCAGACAGCCATTGGTATGACCCGGCGTTGACAGCACACGAATGGCGTGCGTTCCCAGTGGCAGGGTGTCGCCGTGCCCGAGCAGATGATCGACACCCCTGACCCCGGCAGCGGCACCACAGCCGATGGCGGCCCCGGTGGAGAGGTGAATTTTTCCGGCCGAGGTGATGTGGTCGGCGTGGACATGGGTTTCCAGGGTGTAGAGTAGTTCCAGGCCCAGTTCCTCGATCAACTGGAAATCCCGTTCGTACTGTTCCAGCACGGGGTCTATCAGGGCGGCCAGTCGCGTCTCCGGATCAAAGATCAGGTAACTATAGGTATAGGAATCCCGATCGATCATCTGCCGCACTATGAGGTCTTGTTTGTCAGTCATGGTGATGGTTGGTTCGCAGTCTTTGTGGGTATTGTAGAAGATGGCTAGGCGACTTGCCCTCCTGTCGTACCTTCACGCATAGCTGACCGGGCCGCGGCAACCTGCAACCATCAGTCCCCATCCAGCGCCCTGGTTTTGCCATCGCCGGAGATGGCGACGTAGACGAATTCACCCTCCGTGACCTTGGCCGATTCATTGGTAATGGGGTTATTGATCCAGACTTCCACATTGATCCGCATGGAACTGCGGCCAGCCTCCAGCAATTCGGCATGACAGCTGACGATGGCGCCGACGGGGACGGGCCTGAGGAATGACATGCCACTGATAGCGACTGTGGCAATTTTGCCCCGGGCAATACGGAATGCCAGAATGCTGCCGGCCAGATCCATTTGTGACAACAGCCAACCGCCGAAAATATCACCGTTGATATTGGTATCCTTGGGCATGGCCACGGTTTGCAGGGTCAGTTCTCCCATGGGGCGCGGGGGTTGGTTGATGGTGGACATGACAATCTCCTGCTGATTCCGGAACGGCCTGGGTGACAGATCCGGCGGTAATTATTGTTGTTATCTTTCGCTGGGAGGGACTGAATGGCTTTAGCCCCGGTCACTAGAATAACTGTTTCGGCAACCATGTGGCCAGTGCCGGAAACAGGGCCAGTAACAGCAGCAACAGCAGTTGTATCAGTATAAAGGGCACGACGCCTCGATAAATATCCCCGGTACGCACACTTGGCGGCGCTACTCCCCGCAGGTAGAACAGGGCAAAGCCGAACGGTGGGGTCAGGAACGAGGTCTGCAGATTAATGGCGATCATGATGCCAAGCCACACCGGGTCGATTCCCATGGTCAGCAGCACCGGACCGACGATCGGCACCACCACAAAGGTGATCTCGATAAAATCGAGAATGAAGCCAAGAAAGAAAATGACCACCATCACCAGCAGCATGGCGCCAAAGGTGCCGCCCGGTAACTGCTGGAAAATGTCGGTGACCAGTTCCTCGCCGCCAAATCCGCGGAAAACCAGAGAAAATATTGCGGCCCCAACCAGAATCAGAAACACCATGGCGGTGATTTCCGTGGTGACGACCATGACTTCCCGCAGCCTTGACATGCCGAGTTGACCCTTGGTCACCGCCAGCAGGGTGGCACCGAGAGCGCCGACGCCGGCGGCCTCGGTGGGCGTCGCGGCTCCGGAAAGTATGGAGCCCAGGACTGCCGTGATCAGCAGTATCGGCGGTAAAAGGCCGGGCAAAATCGACAAAAAACCGGTGTCGGTTTCAGGCGCGGCAACCGGGGCCACCAGCGGTCTCAGCCGGGCGAGGGTGTAAATATAGGCGATATAAAGCACGACCAGCAGTAAACCCGGAACAATCGCGCCGATAAACAGATCGCCTATGGAGACGGTCTCCGGGGTAAAGATGCCCATGGCCAGTTGCGCCTGCTGGTAGGCTGTCGACAATATATCCCCCAATAGCACCAGGGCAATGGAGGGAGGAATTATCTGGCCGAGGGTGCCGGTGGCGCAGATTGATCCCGCTGCCAGTGCCGGGCTGTAACCCCGACCGAGCATGGTCGGCAGTGACATAAGGCCCATGGTCACCACCGTGGCGCCGACGATGCCGGTGCTCGCGGCGAGCAACATGCCGACAATGACCACGGATATACCCAGACCACCGCGCATGCTGCCACACAAGCGCGCCATGTTAGTCAGCAGGTCCTCCGCCAGCCGGGATTTTTCCAGCATCACGCCCATGAGCACAAACAGCGGCACCGCCACCAGGGTGGTGTTGGTCATAATGCCGTAGAGACGGTTGGGCAGGGCATGAAGAAAGGCCATGTCGAAGTAACCGGTGGCCGCACCGACTCCGGCAAACAGCAGAGCAACCCCGCCGAGGGAGAACGCCACCGGGTAACCCAGCAACAACAGCAGGCAAGCTGTGGCAAACATCACCAGGGGTATCATTTCCGCCATCAGACAGTCTCTACCTTTTCGGCGGCATGTGCTCCGTCAGGCCCAAGAACGAACAACAGATTTTTAATGATCTCGGCGACCCCCTGGAACAGCAGAGTGACGGGCATGATCAGCAACAGGGTTTTCAGCAGGTAGACAAACGGCAATCCGCTGCCCTCGCTGGAAGCCTCACTGATGGCCCAACTGTTGCCCACGTAATCCCAGCACAGCCATAGGATCAACGCGCAAACGGGGACCAGAAATACCAGGCCCCCGATGATATCCACCAGAGCCTGGCCCCGCGCCGACATTCGCCGGTAAAAAATATCGACCCGAACATGACCGCCCCGTTTCAGGGTGAAGGCAGCACCGAGCATGAACAGGGACGCGTGAAGGTAGGTGATGGATTCCTGCAGGGCAATGGAACCGGTGGACAGAAAGTAGCGCATAACCACCACCACACAGGTGACCACCATCAGTGCCAGGCTGAACCAGGCTATGAGTTTGCCGCAAAACTCGGTTATGCTGTCGATGATCTGGGTGCACCGGTACAGGGCAACCGTGGCGCCGGCGCCGTTATTTGACCGGCCAGATGGTATCGGGGTGGATTTGTGTTGCACCGGCTTGCCTGCCCGACGATTCCTGGAAATTGCAAGGCTGGCATTATAGGGTCGAAGCAGGCAATTCCAAAGATCGTTGTGACCTGAGGCATTTTGCCCTTGAGTCGGTAAGCAGATTCCCGTACCGGGCCCCAGGATCCGTCGCCAAACATTAGAATAAAAGCAAGCTGGTGGAGTAAATGACCTGAACAACTTCTGTCCTGTCACAAAATTGTCATAAAATGCCCCTATTCTTGCCGACACAATATCCACTTTCAGAAAATTACAAATAACTTATTGGAGGCAAAAGTGAAAAGTACTATTAAATCGGCATTGACCGGCCTGACAGCCGTGGCAATCCTCAGCGGCAGCCAGGCATTTGCAGCCGGCCGGGATTACATCTCCATTGTCGGATCCTCGACGGTGTATCCGTTTTCTACTGTGGTTGCCGAGCGCTTCGGCAAGGCCACCGGCAAGCCGACACCTAAAATCGAGTCCACCGGTACCGGTGGCGGCATGAAATTATTCTGTTCCGGCGTCGGTGCAGTGCATCCCGATATCACCAATGCATCGCGTCGAATAAAGAAATCTGAATTTGAGCTGTGCCAGAAAAATGGCGTCACCGATATTATCGAAGTCCTGATCGGCTATGACGGCATCGTCCTGGCCAATTCGGTTGAGTCGGAGCAAATGGATATCAGTCGCAGGGATATATTCCTGGCTCTGGCCAAGAATGTTCCCAACCCGGACGGCTCCGAAACTCTGGTGCCCAATCCTTACAACTCCTGGCAGGATGTCAATCCGTCGCTGCCGGCGGTCAGAATTGAGGTGTTGGGACCGCCGCCGACTTCAGGCACTCGCGATGCCTTTGCCGAACTGGCCCTGGAGGGAGGGTGCAAGACCTTTCCTTTTATCAAGCACATGGAAGAAACCGACAAGAATGGCTACAAAGCCACCTGTTACACTATCCGTGAAGACGGCCACTATATCGAAGCCGGCGAGAACGACAACCTTATCGTGCAGAAACTGGCTGCGAACCCCAGCGCCTTCGGTGTCTTTGGTTTCAGTTTTCTGGAGCAGAACAGCGACAAGGTTCAGGGTTCCCTGATCGAGGGCCACCCGCCAACATTTGAATCCATTGCCGAAAAGAGCTACCCGGTATCCAGGCCCCTGTACTTCTACGTCAAGAAGGCCCACATTGGCGTGGTACCCGGTATTGAGGGCTACCTGGCTGAGTTCACCAGTGAAAAGGCCTGGGGCGAAGAGGGTTACCTGGCCGACAAGGGCATGATTCCCCTGGGCGACGACCTGCGGACCGAGTATGGCGATGCTGCCAGGGAGCAAAAGGTTATGAGTGGCAAAGGGTTATAACTTGTCGCCACAAACAGTATCCTGGCAACAAACAGAAGCAGGCCCGGTATAGACTACCGGGCCTGCTTTTCTGTCCAGTTTGCCTGAATTTGCGGTGACATAAAGGTAGATAACAATGACAACTGCCAACCTGCTCCTGGTCATTTTCCTGCTGATTGGTATCGCCTATTACCTGGGCTTTGACCGTTCCAGAAATCTGGCCCGACCCCTTGGCGGCATCCGCCATTTGCATTCCCTGCCGGTGTATTACGGTATGCGTGCAGCCATCTGGAGCGGTGTTCCGGCCCTTGCCCTGCTGATTCTGTGGGTGATATTTGATGATGCGCTGATTCTCAGCGCCCTTTTGTCCGGTTTGCCTGAGCAATTGCAGCCCCATACCCTCTCGGAAAAAAACCTGCTGATCAACAGTATCGAGAATCTGGCATCGGGAGCCCTGTCCACGGAAGGCGTCGATCCGGCCATGATTGTCGCTTCGGAACGGCTTACTGAGCTGCGCCGCAACGGCGCCAGCCTGGTGACAGCGGTGGCCCTGAGTACTGCCGTGTTGGGAGCATTCTGGGGCTGGCTCAAAATTTCACCCCAGTTGCGCGCCCGGCAGGAAGTGGAACGGGTTTTTCGCATCGCTCTACTGGCCTGTGCCTGTGTCGCCATTTTTACTACAGTCGGCATTCTGCTGTCGGTATTGTTTGAATCCCTGAGATTTTTTCATTCGGTGCCGGTGACGGATTTCCTGTTTGGCCTGGAGTGGAGTCCACAGACGGCGATCCGTGCCGATCAGATCGGGTCCTCCGGCAGTTTCGGCGCGGTGCCACTGTTTCTTGGCACCCTGCTGATTTCACTGATCGCCATGACCGTGGCGGTCCCGGTTGGATTGATGTCCGCCATTTACCTGGCTGAATATGCCAACGCCACCGTGCGCAATTACGCCAAGCCGGCACTGGAAATTCTTGCCGGCATCCCGACGGTGGTGTACGGATTTTTTGCTGCCCTGACGGTGGCGCCCTTTCTGCGCAACGCCGGAGAGGGTGTCGGGCTCACCGTGTCCTCGGAGAGCGCTCTGGCGGCAGGGCTGGTCATGGGCGTGATGATCATTCCCTTCGTCTCATCTCTGGCCGACGACGTGATCAACGCGGTGCCGCAAAGTTTGCGGGATGGTTCTCTGGGGCTGGGAGCCACCCAGTCGGAAACCATCAAGAAAGTCATTTTTCCGGCCGCGTTGCCGGGTATTGTCGGCGGTGTGCTGCTGGCGGTTTCCAGGGCTATTGGTGAAACCATGATTGTGGTCATGGCCGCCGGACTGACGGCCAAACTCACGGCCAATCCCCTGGATGCGGTGACCACCATCACCGTACAAATCGTGACCCTGCTGGTTGGTGATCAGGAATTTGACAGTCCGAAAACACTGGCCGCATTTGCTCTGGGGCTGATGCTGTTCATGGTCACCCTGGCACTGAACTTTGTCGCTCTCCACGTGGTGAAAAAATACCGGGAACAATATGACTGACAATCGTAAGAACCTTGCGCTGGTCCAGAAGGGCCTGCGCCGGCGCTATCGGGCAGAGCGACGTTTTCGACTCTACGGCATTCTTTCCATCAGTTTTGGCCTGCTCTGCGTCCTGCTCCTGTTTGCCGACATCATCAGCAAGGGCCACTCCGCTTTCCTGCAGACCTATATCCAGCTCGAGGTCACCTACGACTCCGGAATTCTCGACATAGATGATGTCAGTGATTCCGGGCAGGTTGCCTTGGGCAACTTTGATGGCATCGTTCGCGCAGCCCTGCTGGAGCAATTTCCGCAGGTCAGTTCCCGCCGGGATAAAAAGGAGCTGTATCAACTGGTCAGCAGCGGCGAGGGTTTTGAATTGCGGGACCGGCTGGTGGCCAACCCGGCCCTGCTGGGCAAAACGGAAACACTGTGGCTGGTAGCAGATGACGATATCGATACCTATTTCAAAACCCTGGATGACGACCAGGTTTTTGCCGGCATGGTTTCCGAACGGCAACAGGCCTGGGTTCAGGCCCTGGTTGACGCTGACCGCATAAAGCTGAAACTGAACACAAACTTTTTCACACGGGGAGATTCCCGGGAACCGGAACAGGCGGGTATCTGGGGCGCCGCTGTCGGCTCTTTCTTCACCTTGCTGGTCACCCTGGTGCTGTCCTTTCCGATTGGCGTTGCCGCCGCCATCTATCTGGAGGAATTTGCCGAAAAAGGCCGCTGGACAGACCTGATCGAGGTCAATATCAACAACCTGGCCGCTGTGCCCTCCATCATTTTCGGCTTGCTCGGGCTGGCGATTTTTATTAATTTTTTCAACGTACCCCGCTCGGTGCCGGTTGTCGGTGGGCTGGTGTTGACCCTGATGACCCTGCCCACCATCATCATTTCCAGCCGGGCGGCCATCAAGTCGGTGCCACCCTCGATTCGCCAGGCGGCGATTGGCATCGGTGCCTCGCCGATGCAGGTGGTACTGCATCATGTCCTGCCGCTGGCGATGCCCGGCATGCTCACCGGCGCCATTATCGGCATGGCCCAGGCCCTGGGGGAGACGGCGCCGTTGCTGATGATTGGCATGGTGGCTTTCATCGTCGACATACCGAGTGGGCCCCTGGACCCGGCCACGGTGTTGCCGGTGCAGATATTCCTATGGGCGGACAGTCCGGAACGGGCCTTCGTGGAAAAGACATCCGCAGCAATAATGGTGCTGCTTACTTTCCTGATACTGATGAATACGGCCGCCGTGATACTGCGCAAGCGGCTTGAACGGCGCTGGTAAGTCGAGGCCGGATACCAGGGCTCTGATGAGATTGCGATGGGGACGATAACTGTGGAAGATGTTAATCTGAGGGCCGGTAACGGGCAGGATATTACGGACAGGGCAAACGTGGAACAGACTGCGGAAACCTATAAAACCAGGGGCAAGCCCTTTGTCAAAGACCCGAAAATGACGATGCGCAGTGTCAATATTTTCTATGGTGACAAACAGGCCATTTTCGATGTCAATATCGATGTCGGCAAGAACCAGGTCATTGCCATGATCGGCCCTTCGGGCTGCGGCAAATCCACCTTTTTGCGGGCTCTCAACCGCATGAATGACACCATCGAGGGTTGCCGGATTACGGGTGAACTGAAACTGGAAGATCAGGATATCTACGATCCGAAAATGGACGTTGTGGCCCTGCGTGCTCAGGTGGGCATGGTGTTCCAGAAACCCAATCCCTTTCCCAAGTCCATCTACGACAACGTTGCCTACGGCCCGAAACTGCATGGTCTGGCGAGTCATCGCACGGAACTCGACGAGATTGTCGAGAGCAGTCTGCGCCGGGCCAGCCTCTGGGAAGAGGTCAAGGACAGGCTGCACCAGCCAGGTACCGGTCTTTCCGGTGGCCAGCAGCAGCGACTGTGCATAGCCAGGGCCATTGCCATCAGCCCGGAAGTGATCCTGATGGACGAACCCTGCTCGGCACTGGACCCCATCGCCACGGCCAGAATCGAGGAACTGATTGCCGAGTTGTCAGAAAATTACACCATCGCCATCGTTACTCATTCGATGCAGCAGGCAGCGCGGGTGTCCCAGCGCACCGCCTATTTCCACCTGGGCAAACTGATCGAGGTCAATGGTACCGAGCAAGTTTTTACATCGCCGCAACATGACCTGACAGAAGCCTACATTACCGGCCGATTCGGCTAAGGAGCCAGCCATGGACAAGTTACATCTTGATCAACACATATCCCGCCAGTTCAATGAGGACCTGGAGCAGATTAAAACCCAGATGCTGGAAATGGGCGGTCTGGTGGAAAAGCAGGTCAACGATGCAGTCACCGCCATTGAAAATTCCGACAGCGGCCTTGCCGAGCATGTGCTGGAAGTCGAAGTCAACATTGATGAGATGGAGATGGAAATCGACGAGGCCTGTACCTCCCTGATTGCCCTGCGCCAGCCGGCGGCATCGGACCTGCGCATGGTGCTGGCTGTCAGCAAGACCATTCGCGACCTGGAGCGTATCGGCGATGAGGCCCAGAAAATAGCCAAGATGTCCATCTCCCTGACGGAATCCGGTGGCGCTCCCAAGGGTTATGTCGAGATTCGCCATATCGCCAACGGCGTGCGCAAGATGCTTAACGATGCCCTGGATGCCTTTACCCGCTTTGATGTCGAGGCGGCCCTGGATACCCGCAAGGCCGACAAACAGATCGACCTGGACTACAAATCGGCCCTGCGGGAACTGATGACTTACATGATGGAAGACCCGCGCAGCATCACCCGGGTAATGAATATTCTGTGGACCCTCCGCTCCCTGGAGCGGGTGGGGGATCATGCCAAGAATATCTGTGAACACCTGGTCTATCTGGTCAGGGGCAAGGATATTCGCCATGGGCACAAGGGCGACCTGGAGAAATCTGACTAGTGTTGACAGGCTTCGTTAGAATTTTCTAATTTGGTACTGACGTCTGGGCCACACCAGTGTATTTTTAGCGGTTCAATCCTGACTCGCAATGGGATATTGAATGAAAAAGTTATTTGAATTCAATCGCGCCTGGTCGGAAAAAATCATTCGTGAAATTCCCGATTATTTTGAAAAGCTGTCCCTGCAGCAGAACCCCAACTATCTGTGGATCGGTTGTTCCGACAGCCGGGTGCCCGCCAACCAGATTACCGGCCTGCAGCCGGGACAGGTTTTTGTCCATCGCAATGTCGCCAACGTCGTGGTCCACTCCGACCTCAATTGCCTTTCGGTGATGCAATACGCAGTTGAGTACCTCCGGGTGAAGGACATCATCGTCTGCGGTCACTACGGTTGCGGCGGGGTCAAGTCAGCAGTCTGCAACGATAAACTCGGCCTCATCGACAACTGGTTGCGCCATGTTCAGGATGCACAGAACAAATATCTGGACCGCCTGCCAGCGGACCCCGTAGCTCGCCATGAAAAGGTCTGCGAAATCAATGTCGTCGAGCAGGCCCTGAATGTCTGCCAAACCACGGTGGTACAGGACGCCTGGGACAAAGGCCAGGATCTGACGGTACACGGCTTGATTTACGGTCTCAGTGATGGTCTGCTGAAAGACCTGCAGATGAATGTTTCAGGTGCCGACCAGATTGCCAGAGCCCATCAGTCAGCAATTGCCGCCCTGTTTGAGTAATCCAGTACTGACATAACCGGATTCCCGACTCAGCGGTTAACTTGTCGGCCCCGGGACGGCTGGCAATCCGCTTGGACGGGCCGGTTTTACCCCGGCAGCCCATTGGAGATGAAATGAGCAAGTTTACCGACGTCAGCGTTTTCAAGGCGGCTAATATCTACTACGGCGGCAACGTCAACAGCCGTACCCTCGAATTCGCCGACGGGTCGGTAAAGACACTGGGCATCATGCTTCCCGGGGATTACCGCTTTAACACCAGCGCTCCTGAACTGGTGGAAGTCACCAGTGGCTTCGCCCTGGTGCAGTTGCCCGGTTCGGAACAGTGGGAAGAAGTTCGCGACGGCGATACCTTTCAGGTGCCTGCAAATACCTCCTTTCGTATCTCTGTACAGCATCTGCTGGACTATATCTGCACCTATCTTTAGGGCCTTTCGACGACCAGTGCTGAAAAATCAAGGGGTGTCCGTTGGCTTGATGGCTTTGTTGCGGTAGGAAAATCCCAGCAACAAGGCTGCCACCAACAACCCGAACCAGTAGTCGATCGGGGCGCCCCACAACCAGTGAATGTGCCAGGGTACATTTCCGGCATTGAACTGGGCCAACCCGTAAGCGGGATTGAGAACAAACCACAACCAGTCCTCCAGGATCCAGAAAAGTATAAAGCAGGCCAGCGCCCGTGCCTCCAGCCGCCAGGACCATTGCAGCACGAAAACCAGCGGCAGGTGGAAAAACAGGCCGACGAAAGGAAACACCCAGGCGTGGTAGCCGGTCATTGGCCGACCGCCCCAGAAGATATCCAGTAGCCAGTGGTGTTCGATCCGCCATGTGGGCAGGTTTGCCGCCCAGCCTGCCGCTCCTTCGATCTGGATTTCCACGTTGGCGAAGAAAAAGGCCAGCAACAGCACCCAGGTCAACAGCAAAACGATTGCGAGCAGACTATTCGCTCTGTCTCCATGCATTTCTCAGGACTGACCCAGTACCCGGTCGAGCACGCGGCGTGCCGCATCGGGCCGGCCCAGAGCCATGGCCCTGTCCCGCATATCGGCCAGCTTGGCGGGATTTTCCAGCAGATAGCGGACGCGGTATTCGAGGGTAACGGCATCAAAAGCCTTGAGGGCGACGCCCTGTTCCAGCAGGAAGTCGGCATTTCGTTCCTCCTGGCCGGGTATCGGCGAGTTGACAATCATCGGCAGGCCCATGGCCAGGCACTCGGACGTGGTCAGTCCGCCGGGCTTGGTGATGACCAGATCGGCACAGGACATGAACCGCTCGATCTGGTGGGTGAAGCCCTGAGGCACCAGCCGTCCGGGATAGCGTTCCGCCAGTGCCTGCAAGGCTGCCAGTGCCCTGGGGTTTTTACCCGCAAGAACGATCAGCTGAAACTGGCTGTCGAGGCCCAGCAGACGTTCGGCGACGGCATCCAGCGTACCGAGGGCGGCACCGCTGCCAATCAGCAGGACGGTGGTGCGTTGTGGGTCGAGACCAGATTCCCGGGCACAGGCGGCGCGGTCCAGGGGGCGGGCGAAAGCCGGCATAATGGGAATGCCGGTCACGGCAATGGCGCTATCGGCGATGCCTTGAGCCTTCATCCGGTATGCCACTTCATCATTGGCGGCAAAATAACCGGTCATCCGCTTTTGCACCCACAGTCGGTGCAGATCAAAATCGGTGACCTGTACCCAGACCGGACAGCTCAGGGCCTTTTTGCGCAGCATGCGCGACAACAGTTCGGCGGGCATGAAATGGGTACAGATAATCGCATCCGGATTAAAGGACCTGATCTCCTTCAGCAGCGACTTGGTGCTCAGGCGCTCGATGCCCCGGCGAAATCTTTCCAACGTGCTGTCGGACTCGGCATCGTGTGAGACCTGATACAAATAACCCCACAGCTTGGGGGCCCTGCTCACCAGCTTGTCGTAGAAATCGGTGTAGACCTTGCGAAAGGTCCCCGAGACGAAATCCATGACGTCAAGATGCCTGGCCTCGGCCCCGTACGACGGCATTTCGGCATAGGCCAGCAGCGCATCGGCGGCGCGTTTGTGTCCCGAACCGGCGGATACGCTTAACAGGAGAATTCGCTTTTGTGACATGGACGTTTTCTTATTTTTAATTGATGGAAGCTGGCAAGATTAACATTTCTGTTGTCGGTTTTTGCCCGTTTTGTCGAATTTTAAGTCACAACAACGGCCATCCAGAGTGAGTTAACCGGTGTGAGCCGTATCTGCAGTGAGTGAACAGCCGCAATCAGGTAACCAGCGCTATGGGGCCCTCCCCTTTCGGCCTGGTCTCAGCTTCTCATCCGATTCGGACCGGATCACCCCGGTAAATCTGGTAAGCGACAGGGAGCCAAAAAAAAGCCGGGATTGCCCCGGCCAACATCGTTGGAATGCTCAGAGATCAAAGGTAATCCATACCTGTTGTTATCTGCTCACTGGGGGAGAATCTTGCCCAGGTTGATCAGCCGGGTTTCACCGCTGTTGTCATCAACACCGTCATTGTCATTGACGATATAAACGTCGCCGCTGGCCATCAGGGCCATGCCTTCCAGTTTTTCCGGGGTCAGACCGCCTGTTGTGGCTAGATCGCCCTCGTCCAGCATGTCCCGCACCAGGGTCTTGGCAAGAGTATCGCCGTCGGCGGCGGTACTGATATCGACGCTGTAGATACGCTTGATGGCGGCGTCCGGGCCACTCTGGTTGTCACGCTCCAGTACCAGCAGGGTGCCATCACCGACGGCGGTGATGTCGGATAACCCGACCCAGCCACCGTTCTGGGATTCGACGGTGTCAAGCGGGTAGAACAGGAAGCTCCATTCGCCCGAACCGGTGTTGTAGACACCGATGCGAACATTGTCGTCGTCAGCCCAGACCCGCTGAAAAGTGACATAGGCGCTGCCATTCCAGGCGGTTACGCCTTCAAAGCCAAAGCGAAGCTGGTTGGCGTTGACGGCGTCCGGCAGGGTGACCACCTGTTCGATTACGGCGTTCTGGTCGAGCTTGAACAGAAAGTTCAGGCTGTTGACCGGGCGCCCGGGATCACCGACGGTGCCATTGCCCTCGGAAACCAACCAGAAGCCGCCATCGGCAACCCTGACCAGGCCTTCCGGATCAAGGTTGACCGTTTTGTCGTCATTGATCATGGCGTCCAGATCCGACTGGGTGAACTGGTTGTCATCGTCACCCGTTTGCACCGTCACGCCGGCAAAAACATCATTGCTGTCCATGATCTTCATGGCGCTGGAGAGCAGGGCCGGTTTCTGGCTGACATCGATTTTGAAAATGCGACTGGACTGGTAATAGCTGTCTTCCAGTGACCAGAGGGTGTCACGTTCCATCGGATCTGCGGACAGCCCTGACAACGCACTCCAGGCAATCGGAGTACCGTCCGGGTTATTGGCGGAGGCGATGCTCGGGTAGGTCGGATAGTCGGCAGAGTAACGGTAGATATTCAGGGCGCTGCGAAAGCCGTCATCCCGGCTGTCCTCTTCGCTGGCGGCAATCAGCAGGTTGCGGGAGGGAATCGCCAGTACCCCTTCCGGGCCCAGGGCCGCAGGCAGGGTCTGAACGTAATGCGGGTTCGCGGGATCATTGACATTGTGGACGAAGACCAGACTGGACCGCTCCGAGGCGAGAAACAGGTAATTGTCGTCGCCGAAACGACCGTACTCCGCGTTCTCCGTCTCGTTACCCTTGTTACCGGAGCGGCTATCCGGGTAGTTGCCAATGCGCACGGCCAGGTGATCCAGGGTGTTGCCGGAACTGAAGACGACGTCGCCATCGGTATTGAAGACGGTAAAACCGCGGCTGCCGCCGTTCAGATCGCCCTCGTCAGCGGTGGCAAACAGGGCCTCGGTCAACCAGGTCACACCATCCGGTTCCCGGGGGATATTGGTCAGGGATTCCGTCAGGGAGATCAGTGCCGGGTCCTCCTCGGTGGCGTCGATCTGGTCCAGATCGACGGTGCCCGCCGAGAAGTCATTGACTATCGAACCGTCACTCAGATCCACCAGGACGATATGGTTGTTCTCCTGGAGGGTGACCACGGCAATGTTTTTGCTATTGATATCCACATATTCGGGCTCGGGGTCGCCGGAATAGAGATCGGCGACACCGGTCAGGTCGACTGTTCTGGTGGCCCAGGCGGCCGGGGCGCCCACCAGATCGACGATCACCAGGGTGCCGGGCGGCAGTTGCGGCGGCGCGCCGTCGCCCAGATCCTCATCCCGTTCGTTCTCGATGACTACCGCTGCATAACGACCATCCGGGCTGACGGCGACGGAGTCCGGCTGGCCACCGACATCGATGCTGTGCACGATAGATTGGGTGTTGATGTCGACCACTTCCAACTGACCGCTGACATTGACGAAGTCAGCGGAAGTATTGACACCTACCAGGGCATAGCCGTCCCTGACGGCGACGGAGGTGGGCTCGCCGGCCAGAGCCAGGGTGCCGTCGGCCACCGGCGCAGCCGGATCGGTTATATCGACGAAACCCAGTTGTTCAGCGGGGCTGTCGGTGTAAATCAGGGTCAGGCCGTCTTCTGATACAGCGGCAATCTCGGCGGCTGTTTCGGTGTCTGTGTCGCAGGTGGCATTGATTTGCTGACAGACCGGCAGGGTGGCAATGCGCTCAAAGTAGCGACCATCGGCAACACCGCAAAGAAAGGAAGTGTCAGAGATTTCGGCGGTATCAAGCATACCGTTGCCGTTGTCGTCGGCACCGGAATCAAGGCGAACGCCACCGGCGGTACAGTTGGCATTGCCCGGCATCAACAGGGTCTGGACAATCAGGCTGTTCAAGCCGTCGCTGCCCGGGGCTCCCGCAGCCCCTGCAGCACCCGGAGCGCCATCATCACCGTCGTCTACACTGCAGGCTGCCAGTAACAGGGCCATGGCGCCAGCCATGGACAGGGCCAGCGGTTTCATTATCGAAGGCATTGATCTGCTCCTCTGGATTGATGGAAAGTGGCTGGTAACCGGTTGCTTCTATGCAAGAGCCCTGGGCTTGGGAAGCAGGGCTAATATTAAAGGAGAGGATTGTTGCGAATTGATGACAGTTTTATGGCAGCAATTTCCGGATCGAGTGATCGAAGCCTGTCGGAAGCAGGCGAAACCCGCCGGTGCAGGCATATTCTCGGGGCAATATGATGCCGCTGACTTGAAGTCTGAGGCACTATTCGCTACCGGCTATTTTGCTTCAGACTTTTCCCATTCAATGGCTGTTGGATTGGCCGCCAAAGCTGCCAAATCAGGGTGCCGGTGTGGCGGCTATGACCTGCGAGCGGAATCGACTGGCGGCGCCGGCGTCCTGAAACGGGCCGAGACCGGTGCTGATCACTGCCCTGGCACCGGCTGCAAGCAGGTCCGGTCCCCGCAGTTCCATGGTTCTGCCGGCAACCAGGGCATTGTTCAGTTCAGTCAATTGCACCCTGATACCGCGGACGCCAATACCGCTGGTGTTCTGTACCAGAATTTTCAGATCGCCGTCATCGCCGACAAAGACGCGACTGGGAATGTACTTTTGAGGCGCCTGCTGCAGTTCCAGTGACACCAGTCTCGACCGGGCCTGCTTGCCCAGATCTCCACTGGACTGGGCTGCCAGCTGAAAATAGGCTATGGCCTGGTCGTTGTCGCCGCTACTGCTGTTAAGTTCCCCCAGGTAGTAGCTGGCCGTCGGTGTCGGCAACAGATCGAAACTTTTTTTCAGGTCGGCACGGGACTGGTCCCGATCGCCCTGCCGATAGCGCAGGACACCGCGACCCAGGTACGGACCAAAATAATCGGGATTCTTGTCGATGGCGGTGGTGAAGGCCTGCTCGGCTTTTTTCGGCTCATCCAGCATGCGCCAGGCATGGCCCCGCAATTCCCAGGTGTAACTGTCCCGTGGTTGCAGCGACTTGGCCTGATCCAGGTGGACCATGGCAGCCTTGGGGTCTTTGGCATTCAGTGCCTTGATCGCGGCCTGCTGGGCCTCGTAGGCGGGAGCATCTTTTTTCAGTTGCGCAATGCGGCGCTGGTACAGATCGCGGTTTCGCAAGCCGCCCCTGGGCAGCGACCGGGCTTTTTCACGGTTGCGTTCGACCCGCTCGGCCGACGGTGGGTGGCTGGCAAACAGGCCGCTGAGAAAATCCTGCTGCCGGTCGTTGAACAGCCGGACAAAGGTCTCCTGGAGCTCGACTGCTGCCTCCGGGTCGTAGCCGGCCCGCACCATGTAATCCATGCCGTACTGATCCGACTCCAGTTCGTCCTCGCGGCCATAGCGGGCCATCCAGGCGGCGGCACCAAGCTGGGCGACGGAGCCCAGGTCGCCAAAGCCCGCATTCTGGGCTGCCAGGCCTGCCACCTGGGTGCCCAGATTGATCAGTGTGCCCCGGGACATTTGCGCGGCGCCGTGCCGAGCGGCGGCGTGGACAATTTCATGGCTCAATACCGCAGCCAGCTGGGCCTCGTCCTCAAGATGCAGCAACAGGCCACTATTGATGGCAATCTTGCCCCCCGGCAGCGCCCAGGCATTGGGCACCGGATTGCTCAGCACCGTGAATTCGTAGGGCAATCCCGGTCGGTCACTGACTGCCGCGAGCTTACTGCCGACTGCGGCGACGTAGACCTGAAGCTCCGGGTCAAGATAGTAGCGGCCGCCCTGGGCCTGTTGTGACGGCCCGTAATTGCTGGCGCCAATGGCCACTTCCTGCTGTGCCGATACCAGTGACAACTCCCGTTCCCCGGTAACCGGGTTAACGGCACAACCGGCCAGTGATAACGTGACAACGAGTGCAACGCCGAGCAATGCAGGTCGACGGCAGGCGAAGGCTCCAGCGCGTTTGGTTGACACGAACATACTCCTTATACCTGTGTATCGGGGACGAATCAGTATAATGGCCCATTGCCCACTGTAAATGTTTACGGCCCGGAAGACCGTTACATGATTACCCTGATTTCGCCTGCCAAGACCCTGGACTTTGAATCCCCGGTGGCAACCCGTCGCCACAGCCAGCCGCTTTTTCTCGACGACGCCCAGGTGTTGATCGAGCAGTTGCAACGATTATCGCCCCCGGAGGTTTCGAGACTGATGGCTATCAGTGACAGTCTGGGCAATCTGAATTTCCACCGCTATTTCAACTGGCACCGGCCCTTTACTCTCAACAACGCCCGCCAGGCACTGCTGGCCTTCAAGGGTGATGTCTACCGTGGCCTGGAGGCTGACAGGCTCGACGAGGACGACCTGTGTTGGGCCCAGGAGCGTGTGCGCATCCTGTCCGGACTCTATGGCCTGCTTAAGCCCCTGGACCTGATACAGCCCTACCGACTGGAAATGTCCACCAGATTGGCCACGGACCGCGGTGACAACCTCTACCGTTTCTGGAATAACCGAATCACTGACAGCCTCAATCGGCAACTTCCGGCCAGCGCACCGACGGTGATCAACCTGGCCTCGGTTGAATATTTTCGAGCGGTCAATTCGAAGCGATTGCAGGCCAGAGTCATTACCCCCGTTTTCAGGGACTGGAACAACGGTCAGTACAAGACCATCAGTTTTTATGCCAAGAAAGCCCGGGGCATGATGGCGGCCTATCAGATTCAACACCGGATTGACGATCCGGAAGCACTAAAGGACTTTGATCGGGACGGCTATCGCTACGATCCCGGTCGATCCACAGCCAGCGAGTGGGTGTTCACTCGCAAGTTAAATGGCCAATGATCATGGATAAACCTTTTTCCCAGGCCTGTGAAAACAACAAGAGGCCCATTCTGGAGAAACTCATCCCGGCGCTGGCTGGCAGCCGACAACTGCTGGAAATTGGCAGCGGTACCGGGCAGCACGCGGTATTTTTTGCGCCGCGGCTGCCACATTTGCATTGGCACACCAGCGACCTGCTTCAAAACCATGCCGGGATCAATCGCTGGATCGATGCATTTCCGGCGGCGAACCTGCACCGCCCCCTGGCCCTGGATGTCAATCAGTGTCCCTGGTCTGTCTCCGTCGTCGACGCCGTTTTTACCGCCAATACCTGCCATATCATGCCCTGGTCGGCGGTCGAGGCCATGTTTGCCGGCCTGAAGAAAATTCTCGCGCCCCGGGCGGTGGTGGTGATTTATGGCCCGTTCAAATACCGGGGCCGTTTTACCACAGAGAGCAATGCCAGATTCGATCAGTGGCTGAAGGCCGGCGCCAGTCACCAGGGCATACGGGATATTGAAGCAGTAACCGAACTGGCGTGCGCTGTCGGCCTGGACCTGGTAGCCGACCACAGTATGCCGGCCAACAACCAGCTGCTGGTTTTCAATAGAGCCCTCAGCGAATAGAGAGAGCCCTCAGCGAATAGAGAGAGCCCTCAGCGAATAGAGAGAGCCCTCAGCGATTAGAGAGAGCCCTAAGGGAGTAAAAATCGCTTCACCGGCAATCAGAAGCCGGTCCCTGTCATAACGCACTACCGAAAATTGCCAACGGTGTAAACCGAATACCCGCTCAAGCGTTTTGATAACTGAAACCAGTGGATCGAGAAACGGCCTGTCAGCCGCCATGGTAACAGCACCGGGCACGATGCAGCTTTCGAGCATGGCCATTTCCGGCCACGAGAGTGCAGGCATTTCGGAGAAGACGATGCAATCAAAATTACTGATTTATTTGACACTGATAGCCGGCCTGGCCGCGCTGTCGACTGAGTCCCTGGCGGACCGCGATGATCGGGACAACCGCCAGTTTGTACCCGGCCATCATTCCAGGGACATTCTCGATGGGAACAGGGCTGACAGGAGCAGGCTTGACAGTAACAGGGATTCGAAACCCTGGTCCCAAAAGAAAAGTGATTCCAGCAAGCCGGACCGCAGTTCCAAATATGCCGGCGGCGACCGGGGCAGGCAGAGCCGGAAGCAGGCGTACCCCAACAGCGCTGGCCCCGGGAACCAGGAGCCAAGACGCATCGGCCCCAATAACTATAGTTCCCAGAGCAAGAGTTCCCAAGGTAAGAGTTCCCACAGCAAGCCGCCGAAGCAATTTGGTGCCGTCCGGCATGAGGGTGACAAGTATCGCGA
>QJWQ01000173.1 GCA_003235325.1 Gammaproteobacteria bacterium
CCCTGACCGTCACAGCCGTATTGATCAGCGTCGCGGTCGGTTTCTATTCCGTCTACCACAAGATCGCATCTGGAAAACAGATCCAGCATCCGGCTCACGACCATACCACCGACACCGATGTTCACGAATATCATCGGGAGGATCTCGACAGTTTTCGCGCCTTTCTGCGCAGCCTGGTGATGCACGGGGTGGTGGGCACGGCACTTGGCGGCGTCATGACGCTTGTGGGCGAACCTCAAAACCTGTTGATCGCCGAAAAAGCGGGCTGGGAATTCGTTCATTTTTTCCTGGTGATGGCGCCCATCACCATCCCGGTCTTCTTCTGTGGCATCGCCACCTGCGTCCTGCTGGAGTTAACGGGGTGGTTTGGCTACGGCGAAAAGTTGCCGTCCGAGGTTCGTAGCGTTCTGGAGGACTTCAATGCCATGGAATCGGCAAAACGCACTGACCGTGACCGGGCCGCCCTGGCGGTGCAGGCGCTTGTGGCCCTGATACTGGTTTTGGGCCTGGCTTTTCATGTGGCCGCTGTTGGTCTAGTCGGCCTGATGATCATCGTTTTGCTGACAGCCTTCAACGGCATCGTCGAGGAGCATCAAATTGGCCATTCCTTTGAAGAGGCCCTGCCGTTTACGGCCCTGCTGGTGGTATTTTTCTCCGTGGTGTCCGTGATCCACGATCAGCACCTGTTTTCGCCGATCATAGCCTGGGTGCTGGCCATGGATATTTCCATTCAGCCCGTCATGTTTTTTGCTGCCAATGGCCTGTTATCCGCCATCAGCGACAATGTCTTCGTTGCGACCGTTTATATCAACGAGGTCCTCGCTGTTTACAATGCCGGCGAAATCAGCCGGGAACATTTTGAGCACTTGGCGATTGCTATTAATACCGGCACCAATCTGCCAAGCGTGGCAACGCCCAATGGCCAGGCCGCATTCCTGTTTTTGCTGACCTCGGCACTGGCTCCCCTGATTCGATTGTCTTACGGGAAAATGGTTATCATGGCCCTGCCCTATACCATCGTCCTCACCACGGTCGGTGCGCTCTGTGTCAGTCTGTTTCTTTAAGGCCTGATGATTCCATACCGACGGTAACGCCAGGCTTTGGCCGTTAGAGAAGCCAAGAGATAGTGTGACATTCTGTCGGAACCAGGTCTTGGAGAGAATTCGGGATCTCAGCCTGCTACCGAAGAGTCTTTACCGGCGGTTTCCCCGGCATCGGAAGCAAAGTTTGTCTGCTGTTGAAGCCAGACACAGCGATTACCCGACACCTCTGAAATCTTTTGTAGCACGGCATTGTGTTGAGATAGTTCCTCGGCACTGGCAGGGATAACTTTCAGGCCTGGGCGGCTGCGGGCCAGCCGCCGAATCTCGGAGCCGATGGAAGCTCCATTCAGTCCCTGGTCAGCCCGCAAACTCAAATCCACCTGGCCACCGGTCATAGCCAGATAGACATCAGCCAGAATCTCGGCGTCGAGAAGCGCACCGTGAAGATCTCGCTGGGAATTATCGACAAAGTAACGCTTGCACAGAGCATCGAGGTTGTTTTTCTGACCAGGGTGAAGTTGCCTGGCCATGGTCAATGTATCGACTATGGTGCAAAGGCTGTCAATCGCGCTGTATCCCTCGAGCTTTGAAAATTCATGATTAATAAAACCGACATCAAACGGCGCGTTGTGGATTACCAGTTCTGCCCCCTGGACAAATTCGACAAAATCCTGGGCAACCTGCATGAAAACAGGTTTATCCTTCAAAAATTCATTGCTGATCCCGTGCACCGCCAGGGCACCAGCATCAATTTCCCTTTCAGGATTGATATAGCGGTGAAAGTGGTTTCCAGTCAAACGCCGGTTGCACAGTTCCACACAACCGATCTCGATAATTCTGTGATCCAGGCTGGTTTCAAGCCCGGTGGTTTCTGTATCAAGAACAATCTGTCTCATCAGTTACCCATTTCGTCAATTGCGCGGTTTGCCAGTTGATCGGCGAATTCATTTTCGGGATGGCCACTGTGCCCCTTTACCCACTGCCATTCCACATTATGACGACTGGCAGCGGCATCCAGACGTTTCCAAAGGTCAACGTTTTTCACCGGCTTTTTCCCCGCCGTGCGCCAACCCCGACTCTTCCAACCATCCAACCAGCTGGTCATGCCCTTGAAGACATACTGGGAGTCGGTAGTCAGTTGCACCGAGCAGGGATGTTTTAGCGCTTCCAGACCAGCTATTGCCGCCATCATTTCCATCCGATTATTGGTGGTTTCCGATTCACCACCATAAAGGTGTTTTTCCCGACCATCATGCCGCAACAGGGCACCCCAACCTCCAGGTCCCGGGTTGCCACGACAGGCACCATCGGTGAATATTTCTACTGGCTTCACATCGAATTCTCTTGGCTATCTGCGTTTTTTGTCACACTTTCCCTGGCGGTATTAAAGCCGGGGATTTTCTGCTCCAACCACAGGGGTTGAGGTTTCCAAATGGGTTTTAACACCTGTTTGCGAGCGGCAATCAGATAAAAACATCCCATGGGCAGATTAAGTCGGGAGCCCGCAGACTCCATAAAACGCATTTTTTTTAGCATTCTTACTGACTGAACGGGCAACTCGAATCCGCCAAATTTGAGGGTATGGGTCTGAAATCCCAGGAGCTGCAACCAGTCCAGGACCCTGGAACAGCTGATAGCCTGGTAATGCCAGAAGACGTTCCTGGTGGAAAACAGGATGCCCGGCCATTGCCGAAGGCCAATCAGGCTCCAGGGATTAAACCCGATAAGGACCAGATGCCCTCCGGCTATCAATACCCTGGCGGCCTCGTTTAACGCCGAGTGGGGTCTACCGGAAAATTCCAGCACGTGATGGAGTACCACCACATCCACGGTTTCCGAGGGTAGTGGCAGTGCTTCGAAACTGCTGATAGCGCTGTAGTTACCGGTGGCAGAAGCTGTCGCGGCAATTCGGAAACTGTGTAGATGTTGAAAACTCTTCGGCAGGAAGAAATCCTCTGAAATGCCCAGTTGCATCGCCCTGTAACCCGGCATGTTGGGTAAGTGTTCCTTGCAGTATTGCTCCTCCACTTCGAGTAGATAGGTGCCGAAAGGGGACTGCTCCCAGACCCGGAATGCCTCGGCCTTTTCGCTCCATGCAGGTGTCGGACGCCGCTCAAGCAGGCGTTGTTTCAAACTGAAAATATTTTTTTGCACAGCGCCCCACAGTGACCCACCAGCTTCAGGGCACTATTATGTTGTAAACCACAGGCGAACACTATCCGGGTCGAACATGTCACTGAAAATTCATCGTATACCTGCTTTCAGGGATAACTATTTCTGGCTTTTTCATCAGGATGGCGCCTCAGGTGCGACGGTTGTCGACCCGGGAGACGCTGAGCCGGTTCTCCGTGCACTGGCCACTCTTGGCTTGCAGCTCGACGCCATTCTGGCAACTCATCACCACCCGGATCACATTGGCGGTATTCCAGCATTGTCGAATCTGGGTCAGATCCCGGTGTACGGGCCCTATAGCAACAAGATTCCCTTTGTCACTCATCCGCTGGCCGATGGTGACCGGGTCGAATTTGGCGGTCTTGTGTTTCAGGTAATAGCTGTTCCCGGGCATACACTTGACCATCTGGCCTACTACATGTCGACAGATATCGACAGACCCGTCGTTTTCTGCGGTGACACCCTGTTTGCCGGTGGATGCGGTCGATTGTTTGAGGGAACACCGCAACAAATGCTCGAATCCCTGAAAAAAATTGCCAGCCTGGATTCACGCACCCTGATTTATTGTGCACATGAATATACGCAGGCCAACCTGGAGTTTGCCAGCGTTGTCGAACCGGGAAACACCGCCCTGACCCAACGCAGGCGACAGGTTGACTTGTTGCGGGCCAACGGGACACCTACAATACCGACAGATCTGGCCACCGAATTGAAAACCAACCCTTTTCTGCGCTGCAATCTGCCTGAAGTAATCAGATCGGCTAAGCTTCGGGATGGCAGCACCAATTTTGATGCCAGCGAGGCCAACGTTTTCCGGGTAATTCGGAGCTGGAAAGACAAATTCCAGCCTGGTTCGCGGCCACCATAAATAGAAGACATCAAGTAATTTTGGGTCAGTCACAGCGGGGAGAACGTCACAATTCCCGGAAATGCGTCTTGCTCCTCGATGATCAGCGGCGTATAACGAAATAACAAAACAAACAAACCGTTCAAAAACAATACGATGCATTTAAAAGCTCTGTTCGTCAGTCAAGTATTCCTGCTACAGCTGACATTTGTGACCGGCTGCTCACAGCAAATGGCGTATATGTCCGAGCCCATTTTATCGGAACCGGAACCCGTGGTCCTGCTACAGGACTCTGAGGAATTCGATACCGCAGCACTTGATTTCACAGTGACGCCGTCACCACGTGCAAATCCGACACACGACGACATCATTGACCGCATCAGAACCGGCATGACTTTCTCCCGTGAGGTTCCGGACCACCTGGTCCAGAAATATCTTGATTGGTATCAGGGCAACCAGACCTACATTGACCGGGTTCTCGGGCGGGCCAACCGCTACCTTTACCACATCGTGAATGAAATAGAGAGTAACGACCTGCCCGCGGAACTTGCTCTGCTACCCATTGTGGAGAGCGCCTTCAATCCATACGCCTATTCCCACAGTGGCGCTGCCGGTTTGTGGCAATTTATTCCGGCAACAGCCAAACATTTCGGTGTAAGACAGGATTGGTGGTATGAGGGCCGTAGAGACCTGGTGGACTCCACCGCGGCTGCCATTGCATATCTCCGCTATCTGCACGATCTCTTTGATGGAGATTGGCTGCTTGCCCTGGCTGCCTATAACAGCGGTGAAGGCAACGTCAGGAAGGCCATTAAAAAAAATCAGCGCAGGGGCAAGCCCACAGATTTCTGGTCACTCTCCCTGCCAAAGGAAACCAGGGCCTACGTACCCCAACTTATCGCCATTGCCAAGGTCATGGCCAAACCCGGCCTATACAATTTGACACTTCCCGCAATGGCCAATACCCCCTATTTTGAAGCCATACCGATCGCCGAGCAGATTGACCTTGCTGAGGCGGCTAAACTGGCCGGCATAGGGGTTGAAGAAATCTATCTGCTTAACTCCGGTTACAACCGCTGGGTGACACCTCCCACCGGCAGCAACCGATTGCTTTTGCCGGTAGCTTCAGCTGAACATTTCACAACCATACTTGAAGGGGCCCCTCCCGAACAATGGCGACCCCAGCAACACTACCTAGTCAAGCGGGGCGACACACTGGGGCAGATCGCCAGTAATTTCCGTCTCAGCGTCACCGAGTTGAAAACTCTCAACAATATCGAGGGCAACCTGATAAAAACCGGGATGGTACTGAATATTCCCGGAACCGGGCTGAATCGGCCACTGCCGTTCCAATCGGCTGGTCAGCGTTATTACAAGGTCCGTTCCGGTGACAGTCTCTGGAAAATCGCCAGCATCATGAGAGTCAGTGTGACCGATCTGAAGCGCTGGAACAGTCTTGGTGATGGTTCGCTAATACGCCCCGGACAGAGACTGGCGGTGCGGGGAACCCCCACTAAAAAGGCTGTAAGAGCGCCTGTGGTCGCGACTGGCAAGGACTCCGTCAATCACGCGGTAACCAAGGGCGATTCCCTGTACGCCATCGCTCATCGCTACAATGTCAGAATCAACGATATTCTTGCCTGGAACAGCATCGATCGAAGCGATTTTCTTCACCCTGGCCAGATTCTAAAAATTTATCCCGACTGAAGGCATTCCGGAAGTCAATCAATCTGACTTTGAGTCCCGTCTGGCAATGTCAGCGGAACTTTCAAGAATTGTCAGATAGGCCTGCATCTCTCTTGAAGCCTGCCGAGTTGACAGGGAATTGGCCAGTTCCATCTTTTGATCCGGTTCTATCGAAGTGGGATCTCCGGCTGTAATGGCTGTGAGGGTATAGACCAGCACGTCGCCCGAACTGGTGGGCACAAAGCCACTGACAGGAAGTTCTATGGTTTCAGGACGCGAAAAGACCTGGTTTATTAGCTCCGGATTACTATCGCTATCGAAACGCTGGACGTCTGTACTCGTACTCCATTCAAGAGATTCTGCCTCGGCGACGTCTTGCAGTTTTTCGCCAGCGTCTACCCTGGCCTTGATCGCCTCCGCCTTCTGAACCAGTTGTGTGGTTGCCTTTTGCCGTCTTACGCTATCCGCAATATTATCTCGCACGTCCTCAACGGCCTGGCGATGTGCCGGCGAGTGCTCTTTCAGCTTCAAGACCAGGAAAAATTCATCTGATATCTCCAGAACATCGCTGGAATAACCGCTTTCGAGGACCTCCGGGCTGAATGCAGCCCTGACAGCCTCGGGAATCCGGGAGAGTTTGCCAGTGCCACCGCTGCTAGAGAAGGGTTCGGAAATCTCGAGTTCGAGCCCCAGGGCCTGGGCCGTAGTCTGTAAGGAATCGACGTTGTACGACAGCTCTTTGAGGCTTTCCACTTTTTGAGGCAAAAGTTCCAATGCCAGTTGATGCTGTATAGATTCCCGAATTCTCTGTTCTTCCTGTTCAAAACTGGGAACTTTGGCCTCGCTGCTTTCAAGAAGCTTGATAAAGTGATAACCGCTCTCCGTCAGCACCGGCTCCGAGACCTGCCCCTTGGCCAGCGTCTCAATGGCCTGCTCGAATTTTTCGGGAAATGTACCAGGGGTTACTACACCCAGATCACCACCCTGTTCGGCACTGCCAAGATCGGTGCTGTATTCTTTGGCGAGGACCGCAAAATCCATACCACTGGCAAGTTTCTCTTTTATTTCCTCTAATAGCCCCGGGTTATCCGCATCAATCTGGATATGCGCCACTCGGCGCTGAACAACTGCTTTCAGGGCCTTTATTTCGGCGTCATACTGTTCTCGAACCAAACTGTCATCCACCACAACTTCGTCGTAGAAAAGCTCCGGTCGTAATTCCAGATATTCAACGACTACCTTTTCCGGTTCGTTGAAACGTTCCGGATGAGCCTGGTAATAGTCCAGGATCTCCTCTTCGTCGACAGAGATACTGTCGAGTAACGGTTGCAGCGGCAGGGTCAGATAATCGAAAGATCTTTTTTGCTGTTGAATACTGATCAATTGGTCTAGCTCAGCCCTGGTGACAAAACCGGTTCTGGTTATGCCGCTGAGAAACTGGTTAGTGATAATTTCATCGCTCAGCAGGTCCCGGTAGGTTTTCGCGGTGTAACCCATTCTCCGCAGGTTGAAATCAAATGCGTCCTTGTCAAAACGGCCGGCCGTCTGAAACCCTTCAGTATTCAGAATAATGTCGCTGATAATTTTGCCGGACGCCCTCATTCCCTGGTCAACGGCTGTCTGGGCCATGAGTTTCTGCCTCACCAACTGGTCCAGTACCGGGCCGCGCAACAGCTCATCGTCAAGCATATCCGGTGTCATGTTCTTGTACTGATTCAACAACTGCTGCTTGCGAATACTGACGGCCTGTTGCAGGCGCAGTTCGGTGATTCCCACGCCATCGACGCTGGCTACTTCCTCAACAGCACTACCGGATAAAAACAGGGAATCGACACCAAAAAGGGCAAAAGGGACAATGATGATTCCCACCAAAAGCCAGGTAGTTATTCCTTTGAGGTTGTCACGGAAATTCTGGAGCATTATCTTTCCTTATCGCGCAATTGCGATTACAAGAAAAAGGCGCATCCATGATGCGCCTTTCGAATCGGCCAGGAAACCTAGAAATAGAGAGCGTTACTACTGGTTAACTGCGTCCTTAAGAGCTTTGCCAGCCTTGAAACTGGGAATGTTGGACGCAGAAATCTGAATTTGAGCACCAGTCTGGGGATTTCGCCCGGAGCGCGCCGGCCGGTGCTTCACTGAAAAAGTACCAAAACCCACGAGAGAAACCTGATCGCCTTTCTGAAGAGAACCTGTTACAGCCTCCAGAACAGCGTCCAGCGCTCGGGTTGCTGAAGATTTAGAAATATCTGCGCTATCCGCAATGACATCGATCAGTTCCGATTCATTCACAATTTACCCCTTGTATTAATGGATTTGTGGCAGGCAAAAGCCAATGGTTCCCTGCAACACCTTATGAGTATTTCCTTGCTTCTGCCCGACATCAGCGCAGCTTTATACCAATACAAAATTACACGGTCAAGGACAAGTTGAGACCGGCTTAATGACGACTGACGCGGGAATCAGAATTCTTGCCCTCATCCACTGAAGCGGTCTTGACAAGGTCGTCATATTCCTCGTCAGTCAATGGCGTCGGCAAGTGTTCAAGCGCAATTTGCAAGACCTCGTCGATCCACTTGACCGGAATGATTTCGAGATCCGCCTTTATATTGTCTGGTATTTCTTTCAAATCCCTGGCATTTTCCTGCGGAATGATAACCGTGCTGATTCCGCCCCGGTGCGCCGCCAGTAATTTTTCCTTCAGACCACCAATTTTTAGCACTTGCCCTCTAAGAGTAATCTCGCCGGTCATGGCGACGTTGGCCTTGACCGGAATTCCCGTTAGCACCGAGACAAAGGCGGTACACATGGCAATGCCGGCACTGGGGCCATCCTTGGGAGTAGCCCCTTCGGGAACGTGAATGTGGAGGTCAAATTTGTTGTGGTGACTCTTGGGGATACCGAGCAACTGGGATCGACTCCTGACCACAGTACGGGCTGCCTGGATCGACTCCTGCATGACCTTTTCCAGCAATCCGGTTCGAAATATCTCCCCTTTTCCCGGAACCGCTGAAGCCTCGATGGTAAGCAGTTCACCGCCGACAGAGGTCCAGGCAAGCCCTGTGACCTGCCCTACCTGGCTATCGGTCTCAGCGCGGCCATAATCAAACTTCCTGACTCCGAGAAAATCCTCAAGATTCTCCCGGGTAACCACGCCGAGGCTGATACTGTCATCGCGAACATTGCGAGTAAGCACCTTACGGCATATCTTGGCTATTTGCCGCTCCAGCCCCCTGACACCGGCTTCCCTGGTGTGGAAACGGATAATATCCCTGACAACGTCCTCACTCAACTGCATTTCGGCCTCGCTCAGGCCGTTGGCCTTGCGCTGCTTGGGCAACAGGTAGCGGAGTGCAATATTCATTTTTTCGTCTTCCGTGTATCCCGGAATTCGAATCACCTCCATGCGATCGAGCAACGGCCCGGGAATGTTCATGGAGTTGGAAGTGCAGACAAACAACACCTCGGAGAGATCGTAATCCACCTCCAGGTAGTGGTCATTAAAAGTGTTGTTCTGCTCCGGATCCAGGACTTCCAGAAGAGCCGAAGCCGGGTCGCCACGGTGATCCATGCCCATTTTGTCCACTTCATCCAGCAGAAAAAGGGGATTTTTAACACCGGTTTTGGTGATTTTCTGGACCAGTTTACCCGGCAGGGACCCAATGTAGGTACGTCGATGGCCACGAATCTCCGCTTCATCGCGAACGCCACCAAGAGACATGCGCACAAATTTGCGGCCTGTCGCCCTGGCAATGGATTCCCCCAGAGAGGTCTTGCCAACACCGGGAGGGCCAACAAGGCAAAGCACGGGGCCCTTGAGTTTCTTGACACGCTTCTGAACCGCAAGGAATTCCAGAATACGTTCCTTGACCTCTTCCAGACCGTAGTGATCCTCATTGAGAATTTTTTCCGCGCGAGTGATATCGTGGCGCACCTTGGAACGCTTCTTCCAGGGAACGTTAACCATCCAGTCGATATAACTCCTCAACACCGACGCCTCAGCTGACATGGGCGACATCATCTTCAATTTGTTGAGTTCGGCATGAGTCTTTTCGAGTGCCGCCTTGGGCATGCCGGCTTCGGCAATAGCAGCCTCTATCTGCTCGATTTCGCTGATACCTTCCTCGGTTTCGCCGAGTTCCCTCTGAATAGCCTTCATCTGTTCATTCAGATAGTACTCGCGCTGACTCTTCTCCATCTGTTTTTTGACTCGACCACGAATCTTTTGCTCGATCTGGAACAGATCGATCTCGGATTCCATCAGACCGAGCAGACTTTCGATACGTTCTCGAATATCGGAGATTTCAAGGATGTCCTGCTTTTGCTCAAGGGGCAGTGACATGTGGGTGGCAACGGTGTCCGCCAATCGGCCAGGTTCGTCGATGCCGGCCAGGGTAGTAACCACTTCCGAGGGTATTTTCTTGCTCAGGTTGACGTATTGTTCGAACTGACTGATCAGCGAACGCATCAGGGCATCGGCTTCCCGCTCGGGGACCTCGCTCAGGGCAATTGGCTCGAATCCGGCGACAAAATAACCTTCCTGCTGATGTACCTGGCGGATTTTGACCCGTTCCGAGCCTTCCACCAGTACCTTGACGGTGCCATCCGGCAACTTGAGCATTTGCAGCACCGATGACACAGTGCCAACCTTGTAGAGCCTTTCGGCCTTGGGGTCATCTTCTGCCGCATCACGCTGAGCAACCAGCAATATCTGCTTGTCTTCTGCCATGGCCTTTTCCAGGGCGAGAACGGATTTCTCGCGGCCCACGAACAGGGGAATGACCATGTGGGGATAGACCACCACATCGCGTAGTGGCAATAAAGGGAGTTCGTAATTAAGGACTTCCCGAGTTGTTTCCTGTCCCATAGCTACCTCACCCGGGCATGCGCACCGGAATTTGTTTAACAGGATAACTTATATAGGGTCTGACCCGGGGAAATGCAACAGCCGGCTAAAAATAAGGCGTCCGCCGGGCGCCGTTATTTATCATCACTGGCCACCTTCACCTTGGCCGGTTCTGAAGTCTGATAGACAATCAGGGGTTCTGACTCTCCCCTGACCACTGCAGAGTCAATAACTACCTTTGAGACATTGTCCCTGGAAGGGATGTCATACATGATGTCCAGCAGTACGCCTTCAAGAATTGACCGCAGTCCCCTTGCGCCGGTTTTTCTTGCCAGCGCCTTGTCGGCAATGGCTTGCAGGGCATCGGCTCGTATATCCAGTTCGACCCCTTCCATCTCAAACAATACCCCGTACTGCTTTATCAGGGAATTCTTGGGCTCCACAAGGATATTAACCAGGGCGTCCCGATCCAGTTCTTCAAGCGTGGCGATCACTGGCAAGCGGCCGACAAATTCGGGGATGAGGCCAAAGCGGATCAGGTCTTCGGGTTCGAGTTCTGACAGCGTTTCACCAATGTTCACCGCCTGGTTCTTGCTCTTGACCTCGGCACTGAAGCCAATACCACCCTTCTCTGAACGCTCCCGGATAACCTTGTCGAGGCCGGCGAAGGCTCCGCCACAAATAAAAAGAATGTTACCGGTATCCACCTGCAGAAATTCCTGCTGGGGATGCTTGCGCCCACCCTGGGGCGGCACGGAGGCAACGGTACCCTCTATCAGTTTCAACAGTGCTTGCTGCACACCCTCACCGGAAACGTCCCGGGTTATCGAGGGGTTGTCTGATTTCCGTGAAATCTTGTCAATTTCGTCGATGTAAACAATTCCGCGCTGGGCCTTTTCCACATCGTAATCGCATTTCTGCAGCAGCTTCTGAATGATGTTCTCGACATCCTCACCGACGTACCCGGCCTCGGTGAGAGTAGTGGCATCAGCTATCGTGAAGGGTACATCCAGCAGCCTTGCCAGAGTCTCGGCCAGCAGGGTTTTACCACTACCGGTCGGGCCTACCAGCAGGATATTACTCTTGCCAAGTTCAACATCAGACCGGGCCGAGGCTGACCCCTGCAGTCTCTTGTAATGGTTATAGACCGCCACGGAAAGCACTTTCTTGGCTCGCCGCTGACCGATAACATACTGGTCCAGAATCTCGTTGATCTGCTCCGGAGTGGGCAGCTTTTCCCGGGAACCTGAGGTTGTATCTTCCTGAATTTCCTCAGTAATAATGTCATTACAGAGGTCAACGCACTCGTCGCAAATGAACACGGACGGCCCCGCTATCAGCTTGCGTACTTCGTGCTGGCTTTTGCCACAGAAAGAGCAATAAAGCAGTTTGCCATTATCACCGGATTTAACCTGCTCGCTCATTGCCACTCCTCAAGAATAAAGTGCTTTGAAAACAATGCATTAAAAAATTGAACAATGCATTTTGATTTGAGACTAACGTCTCTAGGCCCTTTTGTCCAGAACGGCGTCAATCAAACCGTATTCTTTTGACTGCTGAGCATCCATAAAGTTATCACGTTCTGTATCTTTGGCGATACGCTCCAGAGGTTGACCCGTGTGAGCGGCAAGCAGGGTATTGAGACGCTCCCTGATCTTCAGTATCTCCTGAGCGTGAATGAAGATATCGCTGGCCTGTCCCTGGGCGCCACCGCTGGGCTGGTGGATCATGCATCGGGAATTCGGCAAGCAGTAACGCTTGCCGGCAGCGCCGGTGGCGAGCAGAAACGCGCCCATGCTGGCGGCCTGTCCAATGCACATCGTGCTGACGTCGGGTTTGATGAATTGCATGGTGTCATAGATTGACAGTCCGGCGGTTACCGACCCACCCGGAGAGTTAATATAAAGGTGGATGTCCTTGTCCGGATTTTCTGATTCCAGAAAAAGCATCTGGGCTACCACCAGATTGGCGGTGTAGTCCTCGACCGGACCGACCAGAAAAATGACCCGCTCCTTGAGCAATCTTGAATAAATATCAAAAGACCGCTCACCCCGGGCTGTCTGCTCTACGACTATGGGGACAAGTCCCCCTGCAGACTGGATATCCATGGTTGAATTCATAAAATCATCGCTCTCGTTTTGTAGACTGGATTTCGGGATTGGCAACGGCCTTAGACGGTAAAAACCAGGACGGGGAAGGTTATCAGGGCCTTTTTTTCAGGGCAAGCCGACTGGTCAATTGCGGTCGCTGCAGCTGCCAGCCGGCTGAATTTTTGTGATTTCCGTCCTGTTGATCAGGTAGCAGGGCCGGTTTTTGAGTCAGGTTTCAAGGCCTCTTCGTAACTGCAGGGTTTATTTGTGACCTGGGCATTCTCCAGGATGTACTCGATTACCTGGTCCTCAAGCACGGCAGATTCGGCACCTCGAAGCAGTTCCTTGTTGCTGTGATAATATCGAATCACTTCCTCGGGCTGTTCATAGGTAGAGGCCAGGTCCTCAATGTAAGCGCTGACCCTTTCGGCATCTGCCTTTAGACCGGCCTGTTCGACAATTCGGGCAACTATCAAACCCAGGGACACGCGCTTCTCTGCCTGGGCTTTGAACAGATCATCGGGCAACATCGCGGGGTCAACATTCTTGCCGCCACCAAACTGCTCCATCATTTGCTGACGCAACACCCCGATTTCAGACTTCACCAGCGACTTCGGCACACTGATCTGGTGGCGCTCGAGTAATTGCGCCATCACTCGAGTCTTGATCTTGCCACTGAGGGCATTCCGCAGTTCGCGTTCCATGTTGGCCCGGACTTCGGTGATAAACTGATCCCGGTCGCCATTTTCGATACCAAACCTGGCATAATATTCCTCGTTGATTTCGGGTAACACCTGCTCACTGACGCTATTGAGCTTGATGTCAAATTCAACCGTCGCGCCCCGGAGATCCTCTGCCCGATAATCTTCCGGGAAGGTCAATTCCACGGATTTACTGTCACCGGCCACCATGCCGACAATCGCATTCTCAAAACCGGGTATCATCTGTTCGGAGCCAAGCACCAGATCCGCGCCCTCGGCCTTGCCTCCGTTAAATTCCTCGCCATCCCTGCGTCCAATATAGTCGATATTGACCTGGTCCTGCAGCGCCGCCGCCCTGTCCACTTTTTCCCAGGTCGCCTGTTGTTTGCGCAGCACTTCCAGCATTTTATCCAGGTCGGCATCGGTAACTTCCGATACGGGCCTTTCCAGACTCAGTCCCGCCAGATCAGTGAGTTCAACTTCCGGATAGACCTCGAAGGTAGCAACGAACTCAAAATCCTGGCCGGGTACATCCTTTGTGGGTTCGATACTGGGCTGGCCGGCCGGTTTGATATTCTCCTGGGCGACCGCCTCATAAAAGCTTCGGCTGATGATTTCCCCCAGAACCTCCTGGCGAACGCCAGTCCCGTAGCGTTGACGAACAACCTTCATCGGCACCTTGCCCTTGCGAAAACCGTCTATCCTGATGGTCTTCGCAGCTTTTACCAGCCTCGAGGTCACTTCGTTTTCAATTTTCTCTGCGGGCACGCCAATAGTCAGCCGACGCTCCAAATCAGAGGTTGTCTCTACGGAAACCTGCATGGATTTTCCTCACCTGTGAATACTTTATATATCAGAAGTCATTAAATATGGTGCGAAAGGGGAGACTCGAACTCCCACGGGTCGCCCCACTGGAACCTAAATCCAGCGCGTCTACCAGTTCCGCCACTCTCGCGTTGTCGGGGTTCACCCCCGAAAAAAGGGTGCAGATTTTGCCACACAGCCGGAACAACGGCAACAAAATAGACACGCGGATGATGGCTATGACGGCGATGAGAAAAATAGTGGTTGATAACGGTTAAAGCGGTTCCGATACCAGCAATACGGTTTCCGCAAAGGGACTGCCCTTGACCGGAGAACTCAGGGCACAGGCAGGCAGAATAGCGGCCTGTTCAGCACCCAGTTGCAGTTCGGATACGCTGACCTCTCCGGTCACAACGATAATCACCCGGTAGCGATCCGTAGCCGGAGGCAGCCAGGAACCAGCGGGCGGCAGGGTCAACCGCTGCACGACAAAATCATCAAACAACACAACCTGTTCACGCACCAACCCTGAACTCTGTTCAAGCACCTTCAATGCAGGTATTTCCGGGGGTTCAATTGACATCAGCCGGGCAGCATCCTCCGTATCCCAATGTCCCTGAGTCAGTACTTTCTGGGCAAAAGAAAGTATCTTCCGCTCATAAACCGGCGTCTGAAACTCGATGGTTCTGACGCCATGTTGCAGGGCATGGGGGGTCAGACAGGGAACCTTGACCACGTCTCCGACCTGCAGGGGCAGCATTGCCGTGAAACTGTTCATGGCTTGCCGACGATCAAGCTCCTCCGCCTTCAGGACTTCCGGAACTGTCTCCAGCCAGCGCTTCAGGGTATCAACCTGCACCGGCGCATTTAAACCGACACTATCCCGGGTGCGGCAATGGTCGAGGAGCGCGTCTATTTCACGACGTACTCTGCCATAGGCTGCCACAGCATCCAGGTAAGCTCTCCTGAAGGCATCGTCATTATGGTATTTTTTGCGGATTTCCTGATTGAAACCAAAGCGAATCGCGCCCCTGCCGTCAGGCCAGGCGCTTCGATCAACATTGGTGACCACATAGACTTCCTGTTTCTCCTCGTGCAACTCGAAATAGAGATCGCCGAAGACTTCTTCGGGCAAGGGATCAAGTATTTTCAGCAGGTTTACCTGCTTTCCAGCCGTGTTCAGCAGCAGCGACGGGGACAGCGCCAGCAACCAGGGCAATGGAACCTGATACTGGCCGTCACCGACACCGGATTGCCCTCTCTCCTCGATCCCCGTATACCAGATCTCCCTGCCCCAGGGCTTGGGTATTTCAATCGGGTTCAGCCTGATCGCACCGGTAAGCGTCAGGACCGGTGCCTCCAGTTCCGTCGACAGCGCAAGTAACGCCTGGTCATCCCTTGCCTCGTCCCCAGACGGCCTTTTGCTCAGCAGGAGCATCGCCTGGTCGATACGGTCAGAAATGAGAACTGTGCGCTCATCTCCGGACGACGACTGTCGATTGACAAGGACCGCGAGCAAACGAATGACCGGGCTGCCCGGCAAATACGGCTGATGGCAGTCGAATGTAAAGCTTCGTGTTTTCCCGTCGTGCAGAAATTCACCCAGGATTGCCTCCGGGTTGACGGAGTGTTCTATCGAGTCGATCAAAGCCGCTCTCCTGTTATTTTCAGTCAGTCAGACAACTTCATTTAAAGTAACATTTGGGTAATTTTTACCCGTTATCCTGGCGTAATCAAAACAATCTCGACACCAGATTGACTATACTTGGTTTTGACAACTTATTTTCACACCAACAATCACAATCACGGAGTACGACATCATGACCATTTTCAAAGGAATTTTTACATCGATTATCGCCGCCACCGCAGTAATTGTCCTTAGCGCCTGTGGCGAAAAGTCCGAACAGCACTCCGGGAAAATGGACGCTCCCGCCAAATCCAGTGAAAGTTCCATGTATCAGGAGGCCAGTGAGGCGGCATCCGGCGCCATGGATAAGGCTTCCGAGATGGCCGACGACACTGCCGAAGCGGCCGGGGAAATGATGGACGAGGCTGCCGATGCCGCTGAAGACGCCAAGGATGCCACTATGGAAGCCATGGACGAGGCCGCTTCAAAAGCGGAGGAAACTGCAGAGAGTGCCAAAGACAAGATGGAAGACATGAAAAATTCCATGTCACAATAAACAGCACGTCCTTGTCGCGACCAGAAGAAGGGCCGGTAATACCGGCCCTTCGGTTTTTTAACAGCGACCGGGCAACCGGCTATCTGTATCACTCCAGCCTTTCTATCACCGTGGCTATTCCCTGCCCCAGGCCAATACACATGGTGGCAAGGCCCAGGTGTCCATCCCGCTGTTCCATGATATTCAGCAACGTGCCCGATATCCGGGTCCCGGAACAGCCGAAGGGATGACCGAGGGCGATAGCACCGCCATTGAGGTTGACCTTCTCATCCATGGCATCCAGCAACTTCAGGTCCTTTAACACCGGCAACGCCTGGGCGGCAAAGGCCTCATTGAGTTCGACAAAATCGATGTCCTCGATCGTCATGCCCAGTTTTTTCATGAGCTTCATGGTGGCCGGAACCGGGCCATAACCCATGATGGAGGGATCGACTCCCGCCGATTGCATGCCCAGAATGCGTGCCCGGGATTTCAACCCCAGGGCATTGGCTCGCTCGGCGGACAGAATCAACATGCAGGAAGCGCCATCGGACACCTGGGAAGACTGGCCGGCGGTGACTGTGCCGTGGACCGGGTCAAAAACCGGCTTTAATCCCGCCAGTATTTCAACGGTGGTCTCAGGTCGAATGGTTTCATCCTTATCCATCCTGTACAGGCCGCCATTGGCGTTGTGCGCCGGCATCGGCAGGATTTCCCTCTTGAACCAGCCTTTGGCGGTGGCCGCTGCCGCCCGCTGGTGGGAGCGGGCGCCGAAGGCATCCTGGCTGGCCCGGTCGATACCGTGCAGCCGCCCCAGGAGTTCTGCCGTCATTCCCATCATGCCGGCCGCGCGAGCGGTGCTCAGGCTCAGGGCCGGATTCGGGTCCGCTCCCTGGTCCATGGGAATATGGCCCAGATGTTCGACGCCGCCAACCAGGTAGATATCACCCTGACCGGCGAGGATATTGGCGGCGGCGATGTGCATGGCGGCCATGGAGGAACCACACAGGCGATTGACGGTCTGGGCCGGCACGCTGTGGGGAATTCGGCTGGCCAGCAGCGACATTCGGGCCACGTTGTAACCCTGTTCGCCGGTTTGCATGACACAACCCCAGATCACATCGTCGATGTCCGCCGGGTCGAGACCCGGGTTGCGGTCGAGGACGGCATCCATCAGGGTGGCGGACATGGCATCCGCCCGGCTGAAGCGGAACGAACCACCCTTGGAGCGGCCCATGGGGGTTCTGAGAAAATCGACAATGACCGGGTCTCTGGGTTTGATCGTCACCTTTTGTTTTCTCCTCTGCTGTTTTCCCGCGCCGGCACTTCAGTCAGCCGCCAGGGAATCCGTTCAGAAATAATTGTTGTCCTGGTCAGCCAATTCCAGCATCTGCTCCGTCGGTTGATAGAGTTTGCCCAGGTCGGCATAGTCGGCGGCCATATCACAGAATGCCTGCAGCCCGAGTTCGTGCAACCAGCGAAAAATGCCACCGCGAAACGGCGGAAAGCCGAGGCCATAAACCAGCGCCATGTCTGCCTCGGCCGGTGAATCGACAATACCTTCTTCCAGGCAGCGCACCAGTTCAATGGCCATGGGTACCATCATCCGGGCGATGATCTGGTCCCGGGAAAAATCCGTTGTCGGCTTGACCACATCGGCCAGCAACTGTTCGACATCTGCGTCCGGTAACTTGACAGTTTTGCCCCGTTTGTCCCGGTCATAAAGGTAGAAACCCCGCCCGCTTTTCTGGCCCAGGCGTTTGCGATCGAACAGCACCCGGGTGGCCGTTGGCCCGTCCTCGGCCATGCGGTCCGGGTAAGCGGCAGCCATGACGGCGCCGGCGTGCATCGCGACATCCAGACCCACCACGTCCAGCAACCAGGCGGGTCCCATGGGCCAGCCCCAGGCTTCCATGACGGAGTCTATCTGGTGAAAATCGGCGCCATCCCGGACCAGTTGGTGAAAGCCGGCAAAATAGGGAAACAACACCCGGTTGACCAGGAAGCCCGGGCAGTCGTTGACCACCACCGGCTTCTTGCCCAGGGCCAGGGCATGGCTGATCACCGCGGCAATAGTGTCACTGGAGGTCCTGTCGCCACGGATGATTTCCACCAGGGGCATGCGGTGCACCGGGTTAAAGAAATGCATGCCGCAGAATTGTTCAGGGCGCTGCAACGCTGTGGCCAGATCATTGATGGATATGGTGGAGGTGTTGGAAGTGAGAACGCAGTGCTCCGACAGCCGCTGCTCCACTTCCGCAAGCACAGACTTCTTGATCTTCGGATTTTCCACCACCGCCTCGATAACGATTTGGCAGTGTTCGATACCGGCATAGTGGAGACTAGGCGTTATTCGAGCCAGGGACGTGCCTGCCTCCAGAGGCGAAAGCCGGCCCTTGTCGACGCGACCGGCCAGCAGCT
>QJWQ01000177.1 GCA_003235325.1 Gammaproteobacteria bacterium
CCCGGAGGGCTGGGTCCATTTTTTGCCCCGCTTCGTTATCAATCGCTCATGTAGAGTCACTACACCACGCTCATTCTGCCTCGCCGGGCAGAAAAATGGCCACCAGCAACGATAAAACCATTAGTGTTAACAGGCCCTAGCTTCCCGGTGGCTTCTTGTTTTACCTTGATATTCGCCGATTTTACCCTGACTGGAACAATAGACCGGGACTCTCGGTGCGCTTGACCTCATCAAAGCTGCTTGATCCGGTCACTCGATTTCAGTCCCGATAACACCTCGATATTGATGCCGTCGGACAGACCGGTCTCGATCCGGCGCTTTTCATACCGCTGTTCCCCGGTTTCCACCTCCACGTAAATGGCCGGCCCCTCAATTATCAGATCGCCCTCGTTGACTGCCAGCACTTCCTGTCGCCGGGCCAGAACGATATCGGCGTTGGCGCTGTAACCGGCCCGGAGGAATACCCCTTCCCGGGATTCGACGCTGGCGCGGATTTCAAATTTTTTGGTGCCCTGATCGTCGATGCCCTTGGGGGCAATGTACTCCAGTGTGGCGTTCAGGGGCTCGATACTGTCCAGGGCGCCGATGTTGACCAGCAGGTCCATGCCTTCCTGCAATTTGCCCACTTCGGATTCATCGATCTTGCCCTCGAAGATCATGTCGTTCATGTTGGCGATGATGGCGATGGTGGTGCCCTCGTTGAAGGTGTTGGTTTCGATGACGAAACTGCCCTCCTTGGCCGGGACATCGAGCACCATGCCTTCGGCAGTGGCCTTGACCATATTGGAGACCATTCCCGAGCCCCGGGTGGCGCCCTCGCGGATCAGGGCAACGGCGTTTTCGGCACCGGCCACCGCTTCCTGCTTCAGCTCAAAATCCACTTTCAGCCTTTCGTAGGTGAACTCGGAGATGAGGCCATCCTCGAACAGCTTTTTCTGGCGGGTCAGTTCCCGCTGGGCATCGCGAAAATTGATGCGCGCGGTCTCCAGTTGTGTCTCCGCCTGGCTCAGGCGCTCCATGTCCGGAATCAACTCGATTCGGGCCAGCAGGTCGCCCTTGTTGACGCTCTGACCCGGCTCCACGTAGAGAACATCCACCACCCCGGACACCTGGGACTTGATATTGATTTCCCGGCGGGGAATGACCTGCCCGGTAGCCACGGTTTTGTTAATGATATCGGTGACGAAGGGTGTGGTTGAGGTAAACCGGACCGGGGGCTCCTGGGATTTCTGGTACAGAAACACGACGGTGCCGACAAACAGAACACCGATAACCAGCGATAGCAAAATCAGAAAAACCTTTTTCATAAACTGGGGCCTGTTCATTCATCTTGCAGGGCGATGATGGGGTTGACGGCGGCGGCCCGGGCGGCGGGCAGCCAGGCGGCAAACAAACCTGACAATACCAGAACCGCCAGGGCCAGCAATGCCGTGGCAAAATCGATTTCCGGGCTGCGAAAAGAGTCGTTGGTGGCAAACAGCGGGCTGATCGCTTCCAGCACCGCAACCCCGGCAGCAAGGCCAAAATAGCCGGACAGGGCCGTCAGCACCAGGGATTCCTGGACGATGGTGCTGACAATGGCCCGGGGTGTGGCGCCCAGGGCCTTGCGCAGGCCAATTTCCCGGGTTCGCTCCCGCACCACGATCAGCATGATATTGCCGACGCCGACAGCGCCGGCGAGTATGGTGCCGATAGCCACAATCCAGCTGAAAAGGCGAATGCCGGCAAAGAGGCCGAGAAACTTCTCGTACTCTTCCTGGCCGTTAAAGCTGCCGAGCACCCCCACGTCCTGCGGATGGATTTTATGACGCTCCCGCAGAATCTCACGAACCTGCTGTTCCACCTCCCGCGCGTCCGCTCCCGGCGCCACCAGCAATAGCAGGTTGTTGAAACGATCCACCTGGTTAAAGGCGTAGCGCAGGGTGCGGTTGGGGATGTAGATGGTTTCCAGGTCGTTGTTGGCATTTTCAGTGGGATCAAAGGAACCAGCCACGCCCACCACCTGAAACGGCACGCCATAGATAGTGATACTGGCGCCGATGGGATTCTCGTCAGCCCTGAACAGCACGTCCCGAACCCGGGTGCCGATGATCGCCACCTTGCGCTTCTGTTGCATGTCCAGGGCATTGACATAGCGTCCGTTCAGCACCTGCAGGTTTTCCACCTGATCCAGGCCCGGGTGCGTGCCCTTGACCCCGAATGAGCCACTTTGCGCGCCCCGGGTAACGTACTGGGCCGAACCCCAACTGCCGACGCGGTTGATACCGTAGACCCGTCTCAGCCCCTCGGCCCGGGCATTGATGGCGTCGACATCGGCCTCGGACAGGGTGATGCGCCGGCCGACGGCGAGGCCGGCGAGGCTGCGCTGGGTCGGGTAGGCACTCCAGATGAATACGACATTCTCAATGCCGCCAAATCTTGTGGTGACGCCGTTCTCCAGACCCCGGCCGGCACCCAGCAGCAAGACCAGCATGAAAATACCCCAGAAGACGCCGAAAGCCGTCAGTAACGTGCGCAACCGGTGCCGGGTCAGGGTCTGGGCGATGTCCCGCCAGTGATCGAGGTTGATCATTGCGCGTCCGCCCTCATGGCTTCTACCGGCGAGATGCGCGCGGCCTTCAGGGCCGGCGCCAACCCCGCCAGGAGGCCGGAACTCATCAGCACCGCCAGGGCGGTGATGGCGATGCGGAAATCCACTTCGGGATTGACGAAAAGGTCGTTCCTGAGTCCCAGTGACTGAAACAGGTAGGCCACCAGTTCGATCAGGCCGACCCCGACCACCAGGCCGAAATAACCGGCGAAACCGGTGACCAGCACCGATTCCAGCAACAATGGGCCGATGATGGCGCCGGGACCGGCGCCCAGGGCCTTGCGCACGCCGATCTCCCGGGTTCGCTCCCGGACCGTGATAAGCATGATATTGCTGACGCCGACGATGCCGGCGGTGAGGGTGCCGAAGCCGACAAACCAGATAAAGCCTTCGATGGCGGCAAACAGGGCTTTGGTCTCACGCAGTTGCTCGGCGATATTGATCACCCAGATGGCCCTTTTGTCCTCGGGGGCAATATGGTGGCGCTGACGCAGCAACTGCGCCGTCTGGTCCGCCAGGGTGTAGGGATCGCTGTCAGCGGTGGGCCGCAGGGTCAGCAGTCCGAGCCTGTCGCCGCCGCCAAAGATATTCTTGAAGGTCGACAGTGGCAGGTAGATCCGCTCTGACATCCGTCCCTGCTGGCCCTTGTCCCAGAAGACGCCGCCGACGACGATGCTGATGCCATTGATACTGATGCGTTGGCCGATGGGGTCCTGCCCCGGTGGCAGCAGTTGCTCGGCGACCCGGGTACCGATAAAGCCGATCTTGCGCCCCTGCAGTTGGTCCAGTCGATTGAGGGGCCGGCCGTGACGAATCTCGATCAGGCTCTTGATGTCGAAGTACTGATCGGAAACGCCGAAGACGCTGGCGTTGGCGGTACGGCTGCCATAGGCGACAACGATGGAGGAACCAAAAGAACCCGTGGTGTTTTCACTGGACAGGTGCCGGACTATGGGAATCTGCCGGCGAATGGCGTCCATGTCCGATTCGGTGAAGACGATGTTGCGATTGGCGTTGTAGCCCATGTACGGCATGGAGGTTCGACGGGGGAAAATCCACAGACTGTCCTGCACGTCATTGGCGAAACGGGAACTGACACCGTTCAACAGCCCCTTGCCGGCACCCTGCAGCAAAATCAGCATGAAAATGCCCCAGAAGACGCCAAAAGCGGTGAGCCCGGTGCGCAGCTTGTTGTGCTTTATCGTGTACAGAATTTCCTGCAGACCGTCGATACTGAACATGACCGGCTCGTTACATCTGTGTGTGTTCAAGTGCCGGGGAGGCAATCAGGCCGTCCTGCAGGACAATGCGGCGCTGGCACCGGGCGGCGACGTCGGCTTCATGGGTGACGATAACGAGGGTGTTGCCCTGCTGGTGAACCTGCCGGAACAGGGCCATGATTTCGCCGGTGGTAACGCTGTCGAGGGCGCCGGTCGGTTCGTCCGCCAGCAACACCTTGGGCTGGGTCACCAGGGCCCGGGCGATGGCGACCCGCTGCTTCTGACCGCCGGACAGCTGGTTGGGCATGCTCGTACCCCGGTTGCCAAGGCCCACCATCTCCAGGTACTGCTGGGCCCGGGCATTGCGCTGCCTGCGGCCGACATTCTGGTAAAACAGCGGCAGCGCGACATTTTCCAGGGCGTTTTTGAAGGGCAGCAGATTGAAGGACTGGAAGACAAAGCCGATGCAGCGGTTGCGCAACCGGGCGGCGTCGCTCTCCCTGAGCCTGTGGATTCGTTTGCCATCCAGTTGGTACTGGCCCCGGTCGAAACCGTCCAGCAGACCGATGATATTAAGCAGGGTCGACTTGCCTGAACCGGACGAGCCCATAATCGCCACCATTTCTCCGGGCTCGATATGCAGGTCGATGCCCTTGAGCACATGAAGTCTCTGGGCTGCGGTTCCATAGTATTTGTGAATAGCCTCAAGCTTGATCATCGACCGGTATTTCCAGTGTTACAGGGGCTGTCAGGGTCCGCCATGATGCCATTATTTTGCCCATATGACCCGGTCGGGAGCCACAGGGCCAGTTCAAGGCGTTCGAAAACCCGAGTCCCGGAGACCCCTGTTACCGGGAAAGGCCCTGTTTTAATAAAAGCCGGTCCGTAGACGTTGAAGGCTACAGGTCTGGTAGATGAAGCGCTTAGGCGGCGATGCCGGATTTACTTCAGTGTCCGCCTGTTGCCTGGGCCTGGTGAATTCAGTGAAAGAAGATTCGGATAACTTTCGCTATGGCTCGGTTGGGTCAAAGTACGGCGCGGTTGGGAGAGTACGGCGCGGTTGGGAGAGTACGGCGCGGTTGGGGCAGGCTTCAGTAGACAGTGCAGGGCGAGCAGTGCAGAGCAGGCGGTGCGGGGAGGGGGGATGGTAATCGGATTCCGGCGACTGCCCCGATAATTTCGAATCAGTGGGGCAGCGCCGAAAACAGGAATCAAGGCGGGGTCAGCCCCTCAAAGCAGACTTTCTATCAGTTCGCAGGTTGCCTGCAAATTGCCTTTTTCAACAACGTTGCCGAGGCCTGCGCGGGGCTGGTCATTATCGCCGGCACCCTTGCCATCACCGGAAGGATCGCTGGAGTGGCCGCCCTGATCATGTCCACCTTCCACAATGGACCTGGCTGTCAGTCCACCCCAGTTGCAATCGGGATTGTCTCCCATGTCAGGAATAGAGGGTGCGCCATCCTGGGCAAAAGCCAGGGTCGACAGGGTCAGGGCGGTTATTGCGATGATCAACTTCATACTACTGTCCTCACAGTTCTTTTGTGGAGCTGCAGTCCAAGCAAATTCTGGGCCATAATCCAAGGGCCGGATTTTTAGAGGAAATTTCATCAAGTCGGCGAGGGGTGTAAAAAAAACTGACAGGCGTTAAGACTGCGGGCACTGACGTCGAGGAAATATCGTCAAGGTCGCTGTGGTCGAGATTGCTCCCATGACGCCAGTGAATTCTGCCCGGAGTCAGAGTCCTAGGGCCTGTTGATCTACCACGCCTGAGCCTCAATCTACAGGATTTTTGATATACAAGGCCCTAGGGCCTGTTAACACTAATGGGGTTATCGATGCTGGAGGCTATTTTTATGCCCGACAAGGCAGAAGGAGCGTAGTGTAGTGAC
>QJWQ01000116.1 GCA_003235325.1 Gammaproteobacteria bacterium
ATTGTGAATCTTGCTGAAGACCCGACAAAGCAGATCGTTCCAACAAAGTCTTTCCCCTGAAAAACTTCTGAAATATGGCAAAATTTACCACGTATCCAGTGCGGTCGCTGCGCTTGTGGGACAGGCTCCGGGCAGCGACTGGCTGCATGGATAGAGGTAATAGAGCGACCCGGGAAACCAAAACAGAGCGATAAAGTTTTTTCAATTGCGGTTCTTTTTAGATTGCCGCGTCACTTCGTTCCTCGCAATGACAAGTTAATCAGAGCTTCCCTGGATTAGTCCGAATTTAAAAGCGTAATGCCCACAGGACAGACCAAGGAAAAATTGCAAAAGCCCCGAATCCAGAAGTAGCTGCCGTTCCCGTTTTTGGGTCTTATTGCAGCGTTCTTTGAGGAGACCGGGTGGACCGGATTTGTCTTTTCGAGATTGAGTTCGCAACTGAATCTTCTAGGGGCCGCATTTGCGCTCGGGGTTATCCATGGTGTCTGGCACTTCTGGTCGGACTTCCTCGCTAACTTCGGAGCAATGGGAGGGGATTACTGAATGCTTTTCAAAGCCGGTTTCTTCCTGCATGTCGTGGCTCTGCGTATTCTCATTGCGTGGGTATACGCGAATACCGGCAGCCTGTTTCTCGCCATCATGATGCATGGGAGCTCCTCCGGGTTCTATGGTGTCTTCACAGTCAATCTTGTGGACCCTGAATTGAGAGTCATCTTCTACCTGGTTTACGGAGCCGTCTTGTGGGTGCCTGCCCTCCTGGTCATTCTGAAATATGGCAGGACCCTAAAATCATAGAGCAACTGTCGCCAGACCACTCGTTGCAGCGAACCAAGGATGCGGTTATAGCTGGACCTGTAATAGCTCGGTAATGTTTAGTAGTAGCTCGTTAAAGTTTAGTGGCTCGGTGAATTTGTCCACTTGTGAAGGGCGAAGCGATCCCCATGACTGAGCTTACCTCAAAATCTCTGAACCCTGTCTTCATACCGTTATCCAACAGTCGGACAATCCACTGATAAACTTCAGATACAGACAGGGGATGCACTCCATGGCACAAGAAATCGAACGTAAATTCCTGGTCACCGGCGACGACTGGCGCTCGGCACCGGCCACAACCTACCGCCAGGGCTACCTGAGTACTGCCAGGGAACGGACCGTGCGGGTGCGGGTTGCCGGTGATAAAGGCTTTCTCACCATCAAGGGCATCAGCACCGGCACCAGCCGCAGCGAATTCGAGTACCAGATTCCCCCGGCGGATGCCGAAGCCATGCTGGCGGACCTGTGCCTGCGGCCGTTGATCGAGAAGCGCCGACACCTGGTTATTTACGCGGGCCTCACCTGGGAAGTGGACGAATTTTTCGGCGACAACGCCGGTCTGGTGGTGGCGGAGGTGGAACTGGAGACCGAGGACCAGAAAATCGAGTTACCTCACTGGATCGGCCGGGAAGTCACTGGCGACCGCCGCTACTTCAATTCCAGCCTGATCGCCCACCCCTATCGGTCGTGGTAGTGACCGGCGCAACCAACAGAGTAAATCGCCGGGATAACGGCCCACCAGCCCTGAGTTTGTCCCGGGTATGCCACGACTATGTCGAGGGCGCCGGCGTTCGCAGCGTTCTGAAGGGTGTGGACCTTGAGGTCGATCGGGGCGAGATCGTCGCCCTCCTGGGCCGTAGCGGCTGCGGCAAGACGACGCTGCTCAACCTGATCAGCGGCATCGAAACGCTGCAATCCGGTTCAATCGCCGTCGATGGCCGGGCACTCGACAAACTCGACGAAGCCGAACGCACCCGCTTCCGGCGTCGACACATCGGTTTTATCTACCAGTTCTTCCAGCTCTTCCCCACCCTGACCGCGGCTGAAAACATTGCCCTGGTGTTGGAACTCAACGGCTTCAGCCCTGCCCGGTCCAGGGCGCGGGTGCAGGAACTGCTCACCAGCCTGCAACTGGCGGACCGGGCCGGTTCCTTTCCTGACAAACTCTCCGGCGGCGAACAGCAACGGATCGCCATCGCCCGTGCCATTGCCCATCGCCCGGCGCTGATCCTGGCGGACGAACCCACCGGCAACCTGGACGCCGAGACCGGTGTCCTGATCCTTGACCTGTTGCGCGACCTGGTAAAGCAGGAAGGGGCAACACTCATGGTGGTGACCCACAGCCTGCAGGTAGCCCGGACGGCCGATCGCCTGCTGACCCTGGAACTGGGTCAACTGGCCGAGCGCCAGGGGGCCTTCGCATGGTAAGGACACACGGCAGAGCCGGTCATTCCGGGTAACCCATGCTGAGCCGTTGCCTGATCAAAACCAGCACCCGATTCCTGGGACAGCACCCGTTGCAGACCGGCCTGACCCTGCTCGGCGTCATGCTCGGCGTCGCCATTGTGGTTGCCGTCGACCTGGCCAACACCAGCGCCCGGCGAGCCCTCGACCTGTCCCTGGAGATGACCAGCGGTTCCGCCACCCACCACATCAAGGGCGACGCCAGTGGCATTCCGGAGGACGTTTACCGGCGCCTGCGCACCGAGCTGGGACTGGAAGCCAGTGCGCCGCTGGTCAGCGACGAAGTTCGTCACGGCGAGGAGCGGCTGACCCTGCTGGGGCTGGATATCTTTGCCCATGATTTCGCCCGCCCGGTCCACCAACCGGAGCTGTCGGCTGAACAGGGTCGACGGCTCCTGCTCGAACCCGACACCGTCGCCATGGCCGAGCAGACCGCCGCCCGACTCGGTGTCCAGACCGGTGACCGACTTCAACTGGATTACCGGGGTGCCAGCCGGGAAGTCACCGTCGCCCATGTTTTTACTTCGGGACACCCTGCCAGCGCCGGTCTGTTGCTCGCCGATATCGCAGTAGCCCAGGAACTGCTCGGGCGTGTTGGCGTACTGGACCGCATTGACCTGGAATTGCCGGACGAGAAGGCGGTGCACCAGTTGCAGGACTGGCTGCCCCCGGGCCTGAGCCTGGAGGCAGCCGACAGCCAGCGGCAGACGCTCTCCGGGATGACCCGCTCCTTCCATATCAACCTCGCCGCCATGAGCCTGCTGGCACTGCTGGTGGGCGGTTTTCTCATCTTCAATACCATGACCTTCGCCGTGCTGCGGCGGCGGGATCAATTCGGCACCCTGCGGGCCCTGGGCGTCAGTCGCCGGGAATTGATCGCCCTGACGCTGGCGGAAGCGCTGGCTGTGGGAACCCTTGCCACGGTTGCCGGTCTGGTGGCGGGCATCGGCCTCGGCCAGCTGCTGATCGAATTGGTCACCGTCACCATCAACGATCTCTACTATCGCACCCACATCAGCCAGCTCTTTGTCAGCCCCGTCGCGCTGGCCCGGGGCCTGTTGCTGGGTCTGGCCACCACCGCCGTCGCCGCCTGGTTGCCTGTCCTTGATGCCGCCCGCGTGGCGCCGCTGACACTGGGGCAGCGTTCCGATGTGGAGAAGCGCGGAATTGCACTGTTTATCAAGCTGGCACTGGCTGGTCTACTGTTGATGCTCGCGGGCTTACTGCTGACCGGCATCCCGAGCCGGAGTCTTTCCCTCGGCTTTGTCGCCCTGGCCATGGTCATCATCGGCTTCAGCCTCACCGTGCCCATTCTGACCCGGGGGCTCTGCACCCTGGCCAGTGCCCTGGCTGCAAAGGGGCCCCTGTTGCTTCGCTTCGGCATCCGCGGCATCAGCGATGGCCTCAGCCGCACCGGCCCGGCCATTGCCGCCCTGACGCTGGCCATCGCCACCACTCTCGGGGTCGGCATCATGATCAGCAGCTTTCGCCAGACCGTGGTCGACTGGCTGGACCAGACCCTGGAGGCGGATATTTTCGTCAGTATTCCCGGTCGCATGCCCGAGCACCGTGACAACGGTTTGCCGCAGGCCCTGGTGGCGCGCCTGCGGCAGCACCCGGGAGTTGCCCGCACCAGTGCCAGCCGTATGTTGCGGGTAACCAGCGAGGCCGGACCGGTGCGCCTGATGGCGGTGGAAACCGATCCGGAGCAGAACCGGAATTTTCGGCTCAAGGCCGGGAATCCGGAATCCGCGCGCCGCGCTTTCCAGCAAAGCCGGGGGGTTCTGATTGCCGAGCCCCTGGCCTGGCACCGAGAGCTCCGGGTAGGGGATCAGTTGAGTCTGGTTACCCCGGACGGCCCCGTCAGCCTGCCGGTGCTCGGTATCTTTTACGATTACACTTCCGGCAGCGGCCTGGTACTGATGAACCTTGAGCAGTATCAAACCCTGTGGCGGGATCCCGGTATCTCCTCCGTCGGGCTTTTTGCCGGGGCAGGCGTTGACATCCCCGCCCTGACCACCGAGATAGGCGATCTGGTCAGGCCCTATGGCGCCACCCTGCAGGTGCGTTCAAGTCATGAAATTCGCACCATCTCCCTGGAGGTTTTCGACCGCACCTTTACCGTCACCGAAGTGCTGCGGCTGCTGTCCATCGTGGTCGCCTTTGTCGGCGTACTCACCGCGCTACTGGCCCTGCAACTGGAGAAAACCCGGGAATACGCGCTGTTGCGGGCCACCGGCGTGACGCCGGTCCAGGTCCGGATACTGGTACTGGGACAGACGCTGGTCATCGGCCTGATCGCCGGCCTGCTGGCCCTGCCGCTGGGTTACCTGATGTCGACCCTATTGATCGACGTCATCAATCTCCGCTCCTTTGGCTGGAGCCTGCAGACGGTAGTGCCGGCTGCCGGGCTGATTCAGGCCCTCACCGTCGCCCTGTTTGCCGCGCTGCTGGCGGGTATCTACCCTGCCCTGCGGGCCGGGCGGCTGGCGGTTGCGGCAGCATTGCGGGGGGAGTGATGGACAGTTTCGTTCGCCGATTCACACTGGTACTTCCGGGGCTTTTTCTGCTGCTGTTACTGTTACCCATGATGGCCGGCCCCGGTGGTTGCGCCCGGGATCAGGACGAGACCGCCGACCTCGATGTCGCGGCGGTGCTAGGAGACGATTCCGGCGCAGCCAATGCCGGCTTTGCCAGAGCGCTGGAGGTACGGAAATTTCACTTTCCCGAGGACCACGGCGCCCATCCCGACTACCGTCACGAATGGTGGTACCTCACCGGCAACCTCAATAGTGATGACGGTGGTGAGTTCGGCTACCAGGTGACCTTTTTCCGCATTGCCCTCGCGCCAGAGAGCGATGCCCAAACCGAATCCCGCCCTTCCCGATGGGCCACCCGGCAGGTGTGGATGGCCCACGCCGCCGTCACCGACAACCTGAAAGGAATTCACCACCAGGAGCAGCGCCTGTCCCGCGATGCCCTGAGGCTCGCCGGCATCACTGCCGATCCCTTCCGGGTCTGGCTGGACGACTGGCAGATAGTCAGCACCGGCGCCGACTTTCCCTGGCACCTGCGCATAAAGGCCAGGGACTTCGCCCTCAACCTGCAGGTCCAACCCATGCGGGATATTCTGCTCCAGGGAGACCGGGGCCTGAGCCGGAAAAGCAGCGCAACGGGCAATGCCTCCTACTACTACTCCATCACCCGGCTGGACAGCACGGGCACTCTGCAAATCGCTGACCGGCAGATTGAAGTTACCGGCCTCAGCTGGCTTGACCGGGAGTGGAGCACCAGCGCTCTCGGTCCCGACCAGGCCGGTTGGGACTGGTTCTCCCTGCAACTGGATTCCGGCGAGGATCTGATGTACTACCGGCTGCGCAAAACCGACGGCAGTACCGACCCGTTGAGTAGCGGTTCC
>QJWQ01000018.1 GCA_003235325.1 Gammaproteobacteria bacterium
ATCCGACCGCGAACACCGTGCCAGCGGCGGACATGCTGTCCCTGGACCGGTGGGCCGTGGACCGGGCGGCGCGATTGCAGGAAGAAATTCTGCAGGGTTACCGGGAGTACAATTTCCACTCGATCTACCAGAAACTGCATAATTTCTGTGTGGGCGACATGGGCGGCTTTTACCTGGATATCATCAAGGACCGCATCTACACCTGCGGTGCCAACAGCCTGCCCCGACGTTCGGCCCAGACCGCGATTTTTCATATTGCCGAGGCCTTTGTTCGCTGGATTACGCCGATCCTGAGCTTCACCGCTCATGAAATCTGGCAGTCCATGCCCGGAGACAGACACGAATTGCCCTTTACCAGCGAGTGGCATTCCCTGCAGCAACTGCCGGCTGATGCCGAGATCAGCCGCGCCGACTGGGATGAAATAATCAACGTCAAGGAAGCGGTCAACAAGGTGCTTGAGGACGAGCGCAATGCCGGCAATATCAAGGGCGCCCTGCAGGCGGAGATCACCCTGTACGCGGTACCGGCTCTTGCCGGGGTGTTGGCCAGACTCCGGGACGAGTTGCGCTTTGTCACCATTACTTCAGCCGCCCGGGTCGAGACTCGCAATGCAGATGATCTGCCCGGTGTTGGCAAGGTATCGCCAATGTCCGGGCTTCGCGTCTCGGCTGCCAGTTCAAAACAGCCGAAGTGTGTTCGTTGCTGGCACTCCCGGGCAGATGTCGGATCTGTGACCGAACATCCGGAACTTTGCGGACGCTGTGTCGATAATGTCTCTGGTGCTGGTGAAGAGCGGAAATTTGCCTGATGGCCGCGGCCCTTTCACCCGATGGACAAAGCTGGATTAACGGCCGCCAACCCTGGTTGGTTCTGGTTGTTGCAGTGGTGGTGCTGGATCAGGTGGCGAAGAGCCTGGCCTCGTCAAACCTGGGCTACGGCCAGCCGCTGGTGATCACCAGTTTTTTTAACCTGACATTGCTGCACAATACCGGGGCTGCTTTCAGTTTTCTCAGTGATGCCGGTGGCTGGCAGCGCTGGTTTTTCGTATTCATCTCAGTAGCGGTGAGCATCGCTATCATCGTCTGGATGTTGCGCCTGGCGGCCGAGGCCCGGCTCCTGGGCTATTCTCTGGCACTGGTTCTGGGCGGCGCCCTGGGTAACCTTTGGGACCGCATTGCCATGGGGTATGTGGTGGACTTCATCCAGGTACATTACCGGGATTATTACTGGCCAGCCTTTAACGTCGCGGATTCCGCCATTTGTGTTGGCGCGGCGCTGCTCTTGCTGGACGCGCTGCTCATGGAGAAAATCAGATTAAAACGTGGTATCAACAATGGATAAGCTTGCCATAGGGCCCGGGACCCGGGTGACTCTGCATTTTTCCCTTGCTTTAGAGGATGGCACCACTATCGATTCCAATTTCGATGGTGCGCCGGTCGAATTTGTCATCGGCGACGGAAACCTGTTGCCGGATTATGAACGGGCCCTTTTTGGCCTCAGGGAAGGGGACGACGGACTATTCCAGATGTTGCCGGAACAGGGTTTTGGCCAGCACAATCCCAATAACATCCAGGAGATGTCCCTTGAGGATTTTCCCGACGATATTGACCTGAGGCCCGGGCTGGTGGTTTCCTTTGCCGACGCAGCCAGAGCCGAGTTGCCCGGGGTAATCGCCAGCATTGAGGACGACCGGGTGTTTGTGGATTTCAACCATCCCCTGGCCGGACATACGATTACCTTTACCGTCACCATTAGAGCGGTCGAACCAGCGGTGACCCATTGATGGATATTCAGTTAGCCAATCCGCGCGGATTCTGTGCCGGCGTCGACAGGGCCATCGATATTGTCAATCGTGCCCTGGATATCTTCGGGCCGCCAATTTATGTGCGTCACGAAGTGGTTCACAACCGGTTCGTGGTTGACAGCTTGCGGGATCGCGGCGCCATATTTGTCGATGAACTCCGGGAGGTGCCCGACAATACCATAGTCATCTTCAGCGCCCACGGTGTTTCCCAGTCGGTGCGGCAGGAGGCTGCAGGTCGGGGACTTCGGGTTTTTGATGCCACCTGCCCGCTGGTGACCAAAGTGCATATCGAGGTGGCCCACTACAGCCAGGAAGGTCGCGAGTGTGTGCTGATTGGTCACCAGGGCCACCCCGAAGTTGAAGGTACCATGGGCCAGTACGATCACAGCCGGGGCGGCGATATTTATCTGGTGGAAAATGAGGCCGATGTGGCTGGCCTTGAAGTACGCCAACCCGAAAAGCTGGCCTATGTTACCCAGACCACGCTGTCCATGGACGACACCGCTCTCGTTATCGAGGCGTTGCGCCGGCGCTTTCCCAGAATCCACGGTCCGCGAAAGGATGATATCTGCTACGCCACCCAGAATCGCCAGGATGCCGTAAAGCAAATGGCCCTTGAATGTGACCTGGTGCTCGTCGTGGGTTCACCCAACAGCTCCAATTCCAATCGCCTCAGGGAACTGGCGGAACGCTGCGGTGCCAGAGCCCATCTTATCGATGGCCCCGGGGATATTGCTTCGGACTGGCTGCAGAAAGCCCGGAATGTTGGGATCACAGCTGGTGCCTCGGCCCCGGAAGTTCTGGTTCAGGATGTCATCAACCGATTGCGGGAACTGGGGGCCAGTGCGCCCCTGGAAATGGACGGACGACCGGAAAATGTGCGCTTTTCAATGCCCAGGGAGTTGCGTTAAGCTGGCTTCGGCTGCGATCGGGGACACAGGGAAAGGAAGAGTGACAAGATAGATGCCGGTCTACAAGTCATGTCATGCAGGCAACACCCGAGCATGTCAGATCGAGCAAGCCCTGTGGGACCGTACGGCGAGTTGAAAAATAGAATGACGACCTTAATCAGGAGCAGGAACATCATTTAAACCAATATCACTAAAGGGAACTTTACTCTAAGGAGAGGAACCATGGACAGGTTCAATCATTGCCGGGGATTCACCCTGGTTGAGTTAATGGCAAGTCTGGTGCTAGTGGCAATTCTTGTAACAATGGCGGCACCGGTGTTTCAGGATATGTATATCCGCAATAAGACCTATACCAAAGCCAGCCAGTGGCTGTCAGTACTCAATCTGCTACGTTCGGAAGCGGTCAAACGAAATATTCAGGTCAGCCTCTGTCCGTCCATGGATGGTGCCAGTTGTGATGATGAACTGGACTGGCAGGATGGCTGGATCATGTTTACCGATCCGAACCGCAATGGTGATTTCGAAGCGGCCACCGAATTGATTATCAATACAGGCGGATCTTTTTCCGGTAGCTATATCCTCGTGGCCACCCGACACAAGGACTGGTTTGGTTACCGGCCAGACGGCACCGCAGTTGGCAACAGTGGCAGCGGCAATACGACCTTCCTGATGTGCAAACCCGGGGCCGAACAGAGCCTCTCTCGACGAGTGGTGATTTCCGTGGTCGGACGCCCCAGAATCGATGCTGGATCCGGTGGAAAAGAGTGTATTTGATAGTGGCTCAGTAACCAAATTTATGGTCAAAAAAGCCGGATTTGGTACCGTTCGTCCGGTAATCCGACCGATATCGAATTGTCAAGAGATGCTGGTCGATCCTATTTGCCGCTGGTCGACAAGCCGCGCAACCCAATAAATCTTCTGATATCAAGGCGCGATGAACATGAATAACAGGCAAAAAGGCTTCACCCTGATCGAGCTGATGGTGACGTTGGCGCTGATGGCATTGATCCTCGGATTTGCCGCATCGCCCTTCAGGGAGATGGTGATCAACAACCGTATCGCCAGCGAAGGTGACAATCTTATAGCGACGCTAAATTTTGTCCGGTCAGAAGCTATTAAACGAAATACGCCGGTATGGATATGCAAATCCCCGGATGGGGTCAGTTGCAGCGCGGATGACAGCGATGGCTGGGAGGATGGCTGGATAATCTTCGTCGATACCAACAACAATGGTGCCTATGCCGCCGCTGATGACGAACTGTTGAAAAAGCAGGGTCCGATCCCGGGCGATACCAGCGTCAGTGTCGATACCATTGACGACCTGTTCGGCTATCAATCCAACGGCACCCTGAGCGGTGCGATTGGTACCCTGTCACTTTGTTCTCCCGACGATGACAAGGAAAAAAGCCGAAACATCACCATTTCAGTTACCGGTCGCCCGAGCCTGTCCAAGGGTAGCGCAGACTCTACCTGCCCTGATCCAGCCTGATGCGGAAGCCAATAATGACACCAATGAAAACAAATGCCGAAAAGGGCGTCGGTCTGATCGAGGTCCTGATTTCACTGCTGATTTTGTCCGTTGGCATGCTGGGCGTGATGGGGTTGCAGATCAACGCCAAGAGATCAAACCTGGAGGCCATGCAACGCTCCATTGCCCTGCAACTCGTCGAGGATATGGTCGGCCGGATCAGCATGAATGCCTACACCGTGGCTGGTGTCGATGTCTATCTTAATCTGGGCGCCAACAGGCTGGTCGAGGTGGACACCTCGGCGATCAATGCACCGGCCAAAACCTGTGGCGTGGGTGTTACCTGCTCGGCGGATGAACTGGCGGTCTTTGATCTTTATCAATGGCAACTGGATATGGCCGGGGAAAGTGTCCAGATCGGCGCCGATGCCGATGATATCCGCGCTGGCGGGCTTGTGCAGCCAACAGGCTGTATTACCGGCCCGGGTGATGGCAGTGGCTTCGTGACCATCACCCTGGCCTGGCGCGGTAGTTTCCCCATGGACCAGCCCGATCTGGTAACCCTTCCTTGCGGAGTGGCGTCCGGCCTCTATGACAACGCGGTGGGTGACGCCGCCTTTCGGCAGCATGTCACTGTCAGAACCTATATCCTCGGCCTGGAGCCCTGATTTATGAGCAGGTACACAAGGCAGTCAGGATTTACCATTGTCGAATTGCTTATTGCTCTGGGCCTCGGGCTGTTTCTCTCCGCCGGTATTGTTGCTCTCTACATTCAAAGCAAGAACACTTTCTGGCAGGACGAGGAGTTGGCCCGGCTTCAGGAAAATGGCCGGTATGCCGTGCAATTGTTGTTGCGGGAGGCCCGCATGGCGGGTTTTCTTGGCGGCGTCGAGAATCCTGAAGGTATCAACAAGACACCCATGCTGGCTGTCGGTAATGACTGCGGTGCCGACTGGGGTCTGGACGTGGCAATCCCCCTGGAGATTGTCGACTCGGCTGCGGCGGATCTCAGTGGTACCTATGCATGCTTTACCACCGATATCGTCGCCAATACCGACGTAATCGCGGTCAAACGGGTTCTGGACCGGCCGGTCATCGACAATGGTGTCTGGGCTGATGGCCACAACGCTCTGGTGGATGACCGGATTTATCTCAGAACCAATAACCGCGGTCTGGGGGTGGCCTTGTTTGGCAAGGGTTCCGACGCCGCTTTTGATACCGGCCTGGGTGGAGGCATCGTCGCCCTCGACCCCGATGCTGTCAAGGCGGATCCGACCCTGGGCACCCTGGTCAATATCTGGGAATACCAGGTGTCACTGTTTCATATCGCCGACAATGCCCAGGGTATCCCCTCCCTGGCTCGCTATACGCTGGAGGCCGATGGCGATATATCCAATCGGGAGATTCTGGTGGAGGGTATCGACGATATGCAGTTTGAACTGGGGATCGATGATGACGGTGATGGTCAGCCGGAGCGATTTGTCGCTGCGGCCACCAACC
>QJWQ01000136.1 GCA_003235325.1 Gammaproteobacteria bacterium
CTCGGTTCATGAGAGTTATGCACGCGAAGGCCAGATGTATGGTCACGTTCAATGGCACCTGGCGCTGTCCGAATGGCAGACCGGTGCCCGTGAAACCGCGAAAACAAGATATGAAGAATTTTGTTCTCCAAAAAAGTCAACCTGTGGCCCGGCCCTTACCCTTGCCGATTGCGGGGGCTTTCTGCTGAGAGATTACCTGGCCAGTGGTCAACCAATAGCACTCACTGAAGATGTCCTGGAACTTATCGAACGTGTCTGGCCAATGATCGGACATCCATTTATCGCACTGCACGTTGCGGGTCTGTATGCATCTGCCGGTGATATCGACGGATTAAAGAGATGTGACGCAGCAATTGCGGCCTCATCCTCCAGTGCCAACCGTGAAATTTCGCTGGCGCTGGTGGCGGCACTGAGCAGTTTCGCAGCTGAAGACTACAAGCGCTCCGCTCAAACGCTTGCATCAATTACCCCCGAGGCGCGTGTTGGAATTGGCGGCAGTAATGTCGAGCGAATACTGGTTGATCTCATCGAGGATGCTTGTAGTGCGCGACAACTATCCTGACAATGACAATTATCCCGACATAGACAACTATCCCGAAATAAAAAGCACCCTCAAATCTGAAAACCGCAATGCCCTCTCTTTGAGGCGACGTGCCGAAAGGCTCCCGACAGTCTCAATACGGGATTCCCTATATGGAATCAAATGAAGACAAACCGCTTTTCCCGTGCCGGGAATTTGAATCTGGCAAGGCTGCTCAATGACAAGAGTTGCGCAATGATAAGAGCTTCGCATTGACAAGAGTTGCGCACGGATATCAGCAGGTTTGGCAACCGGGAAGTATGCCATACCAGGACGCGTTCGCCTGAGTCATTGAGAGTTTTCTCCTCTCAAGTTGATTCATCACATAATCCAGCGCCGAAATAAAAATTGTTTGTCGTCTTTGCTGTCTATACTCCCCTCCTACGTTATAAAAGGATAAAGCCATGGCAGACCAAGAACTAACTGACCTCGCGTCCAGCCTCCGCGGAGAGTTGATCACCCGCGATAATGAAGAAGCATTCCGGGCTGCCCGCCTGCGGGGATGGAACAGTGACCTGAACAGGCGTGTGAAACCGCTGGCCTTTGTCGTGGTGTCAGGCGTTCGGGATATCGTCACGACAGTAAACTACTGTCGTTCGAAGAACATCCCGATCACGGTAAGAGGCAAGGGTGCTCACTCCCCCTACGGCATGGCCGATGACGCTGTGGTGATTGACCTGATGCAAATGACTGCCGTGCGGGTCGATCCGGAGAAGAAGCTGGCGTACATTCAGGCCGGTGCCAATGGCGGCGATGTCGACCATGAAACCGCCCTTCACAACCTCGTTTGTATCACCGGCTCGGTTTCCCATACCGGCTTCGCCGGTGTCGCGCTCGGTGGCGGTCTCGGTCACCTGAGCCGCTGGCTGGGTCCTGTCGTGGATAGTATCGTCGGCTACGAGATGGTCACCGCGAAGGGCGAGGTTGTTCGGGTGGACGAGTCCAGGGACCCGGAACTGTTCTGGGGCATGCGCGGCAATGGCGCCAGCTTCGGCATCGTTACCGAGTTTGTTTTGCGGCTGCACGACATGCCGAACGAAGGCATCATCCGCTGCGCTCCCATCCTGTGGGCTGCGGACAAGGCCCAGGAAGTGATGACGTCCTGGATGAGTCGCATTGCCCAACCCGACCGCAAGGAAACGGAAACCCTTCAGTTCGCGTTCATGCACTCACCGGACGGTGACCCGGTATGTGGCGTGGTGCCGCTGATCGTCGGTGAAACTGAAGCCAGTGGCAAAGCCACGTGCGACGAGCTGGCGGCGTTCGGGGGCGGTGCCCTGGTGCGTCAGGACGCCCAGTTGCCCTACACGGCCATGCAGGCGGCGCTGGATGAATGTTTCCCCTTCGGCGGCAACTACTGGGACAAGGGCGTATTCATCGACTATGATCCCAACGACACCACCGCGGTGTCCAGCATCGTTGATACGGCGGTGAAGTACTGGAGCCAAATGCCGGACTTCGCCTTAAAGCTGTCCACGTTCCTTTTGTTCTTGGAGGTCAGCGGAGCAGTGGCCAGGACACCGTCCTCTGGCACGTCATTCTCCGCTCGCACCGGACGCCTCTGGGCCACCGCCCTCATCGGCTGGCCTGATGACGACGACGCGAAGCAGCGAGCAGCCAGCAAGCAGTGGTGCGACGACTTCGTCGCGGCGCTGGGCCCATTTCACGTGACCACGTACCTGAACAACGCGATGCCCGAGAGCGAAGCTGAAATGCGGGGGGTTTTTCCGGAGGAGACGCTCAAGCGTTTACAGTCTCTGAAGCAGAAACACGATCCTGACAATATGTTCAAGATGGGCGCCTGGCAGTACGAGGCCAACAAGTAGAGCGCCTCTCTAATAAAAGCGGGGTTAACAAAAGCTGGGTAACAGGTGGGGTCAGATCAACATTCCAGAAATTGTATCTAACCCCACCTGTTTTTAATCGTTAAGCCTGAGCCAGACCGGGTTTTTACCCGCTCTACTTCAGCCTGGACAGGATTGATTCACAGGTTACAGATCCGGATCGCTGTGCCCGAGGGCAGCCATTTACTCTCCCAGAATATCGTCCACCCAGCTCAGCGCGGCAATTACCGTGGGAAAGCCGATGGTGTTGGCCAGCAGCATCAGGGCGTGTTGTATCTCATCCCGGCTGGCACCGGTATCCAGGGCTCGTTTGGTGTGGCTGTGGACGGCGCCTTCGGAGCGGATAGCGGCGGCCGCCGCCAGTTGAATTAGTTGCGCCGTCTTGTCATCGATTGGTCCCTGCTGGCGCACGGTCTTGCCGAGGTTTTCCACCGCCGAGACGAAATCGGGGAATTTCTGTTTCAGCTTCTGGTATTGCCTGGGAGGAATGCTGTTCATATCGTACCTCGCGTTTGCCCGGCACCGGGCCGGGATGGGTTGAACGCCGCCGCCGACTATCAGCGTTTGAAAAGGCTCAACAGCAAGGATAGCGCAATACTGATCAGCAGCATGGAGGTTATGGGGATATAAATCCGGGTCCGCTCGCTCCGGTAGTCGATATCTCCCGGCAGCCGGCCAAACCAGTTGAACAGCCAGGGGGCGAAATGCAGAATTGCTCCGATCAGCAACAGTGTGGCGCCCAGGATCATTAACCATTTCGACATCATTAGCAGAACCCCGGCTATGAAATTTGTCTTTGCCGGTACAGTATTGCCTCTTTGGCGGCCTGTAAATGGCATCGGAAGAATACCGGGTATCCTCCGGAATGCCGCTTGCCCGGGACCATTTGCACAAATTGCACCGAGGGTTTAGGGCCGGCAATCTGGTAGAATTCCCCGCCATGGACGTCACTTCGATACTCGATCAACTCAATCCCGCTCAACGCGAGGCGGTGACCGGCACCGACAGTCATATGCTGGTGCTGGCCGGTGCCGGCAGCGGCAAGACCCGGGTGCTGGTGCATCGCATTGCCTGGCTCGCGGAAGTGGAGCGAATTTCACCTCACCGGATACTGGCGGTCACCTTCACCAACAAGGCCGCCCGGGAAATGCGGGAGCGAATTAACAGCCTGCTGACAACATCGTCCCGGGGCATGTGGGTTGGCACCTTTCACGGTTTGGCCCACCGTCTGCTCAAAGCCCACTGGCAGGCAGCGGGTTTGCCGGAAAATTTCCAGATACTGGATGCCGATGATCAACTTCGACTGATCAAGCGGGTCTACAGCACCCTGCAAATCGATGACAGCCGCTGGCCGGTCAAGCAGGCCCAGTGGTTTATCAACAGCCAGAAGGACGAGGGCCTGCGCGCCGCCCATCTGCAGGAAAGTGCCGATCCGTTCAACCGGGTCATGGTGCGCATTTACCGGGCCTACGAACAGGCCTGCGACCGGGCCGGTATGGTGGACTTCGCCGAGTTGCTGTTTCGCGCCCACGAACTCTGGTTGAAAAATCCGGAGCTGCTGCAGCACTACCAGGAGCGCTTTCAGCATATCCTGGTGGATGAATTCCAGGACACCAATGCCATTCAGTATGCCTGGTTGCGTCTCCTGGCCGGGGACCGGGCCATGGTGACCGCCGTCGGCGACGACGACCAGTCTATCTACGGTTGGCGCGGTGCCCGTATCGAGAATATACAAAATTTCGGTAACCATTTTACCGACACCCGCACGGTTCGGCTGGAACAGAATTACCGTTCAACCGGTACTATTCTCAAGGCCGCCAATGCCGTCATTGCCCGCAATGCCGAGCGGTTGGGCAAGAATCTCTGGACCGATGCAGCCGACGGCGACCCGGTTGCCCTGTATGCCGCTTTTAACGAGCACGATGAGGCCCGATTCATCGCCGAGCGCATTCAACACTGGGTCAGCCAGGGTAATCTGCGCGCCGGCGCCGCCATACTTTACCGCTCCAATGCCCAGTCCCGGGTACTGGAAGAAGCCCTGTTGCGTGAGCAGATACCCTACCGAATCTACGGTGGCCAGAAATTCTACGAGCGCCTGGAAATTCGTAACGCCCTCGCCTACCTGCGGCTGATGGTCAACAGCAATGACGACGCGGCCTTTGAGCGGGTGATTAACACCCCGACGCGGGGTATAGGCGACAAGACCGTGCAGCTGTTGCGGGACCGGGCCCGGGATCGGGGCATCTCCCTGTGGCTGGCGGCCGGAGAAGCGATTGACAACATGCCCGGCCGGGCCGCCAACGCGGTACGCGGTTTTGTGAATCTGATCCAGCAGTTTCGCCTGGAGACCGAAGACCTGCCACTGCACGAGCAGGTGGATCACGTCCTCAAACACAGCGGCCTTATTGAGTTCCATCGCAAGGAAAAGGGCGAGCGAGGCCAGACCCGGGTGGAAAACCTGCAGGAACTGGTGAGCGCTTCCCGGGGATTCGAGTCTGGCGACAGCGAGCGCCCGGAACTGCCACAGTTTCTGGAACAGGCGGCCCTGGATGCCGGTGACCGGCAGGCCGATGCCGATGAGGACGCCGTGCAGCTGATGACCCTGCACTCCGCCAAGGGCCTTGAATTTCCTTTGGTGTTTCTGGCGGGCATGGAGGAAAACCTGTTTCCCCATAAAATGTCGGCAGAGGAACCCGGCCGGCTGGAGGAGGAACGTCGATTGTGTTATGTCGGCATTACCCGGGCCATGGAAAAGCTTTATCTGACGTTTGCCGAATCCCGGCAGCTCTATGGCTCCGAGACCCTGAACCCGGTGTCGCGATTCGTGCGGGATATTCCCGCTGAACTGCTGGAGGAGGTGCGATTGCACAACCAGATCACCAGGCCCACCAGCTATGCCCGCAAAGCCGGCCCCTTCAGCCTGAGTGACGAGGGCCGGGATACCGGCCTGGCTCTGGGCCAGAGGGTCGCCCACCGGGTCTTTGGCGAGGGCGTCGTGCTCAATTTCGAAGGCAACGGCGCCCATGCGCGAGTCCAGGTAAATTTTATGCACGAGGGCTCAAAATGGCTGGTTCTGCAGTACGCGAATCTCCAACCCCTGTAAATCTTCTCTAATCGTAAATTCCCAGAAAACTCCGGAGTCCCCATGAATAGACATTCGATACTGGTGGCAGCGCTGTTGCTGGCCCTGAGTCTGACCGCCTGCGGCCGGCAAGCGCCAGGGACGGGCGCCACTGACAGTCCGAAGGCACAGACTTTCCGCTGGAAACTGGTGACCACCTGGCCGAAGAATTATCCCGGGCTGGGAACAGCGCCGGAAAATTTCGCCCGAATGGTGGAGCGCATGAGCGACGGCCGTCTGCACATAAAAGTGTTCGGTGCCGGACAACTGGTGCCGGCGCTGGAAGTGTTTGACGCGGTATCCCAGGGTACAGCAGAAATGGGCCACAGCTCTGCCTACTACTGGAAGGGCAAAATACCCGCCTCCCCTTTCTTCACCTCGGTGCCCTTTGGCCTCAACGTCCAGGAAATGAATGGCTGGCTACATTACGGTGGTGGCCTGGAGCTCTGGCGAGAGGCCTATGCACCGTTCAACCTGATCCCTTTTGCTGCGGGCAATACCGGTGTGCAGATGGGTGGCTGGTTCAACCGGGAGATCAACTCCCTGGCTGATCTCAAGGGGCTGAAAATGCGCATTCCCGGAATCGGCGGCGAGGTGATTACCCGGGCCGGCGGTGAGGCGGTCAACATCGCCGGCGGCGAGGTCTACACGGCGATGCAGACCCATGTGATCGACGCCACCGAGTGGGTCGGCCCCTACAATGACCTGGCCTTCGGCTTTTATCAGATCGCCAGGTATTACTATTACCCGGGCTGGCACGAGCCGGGTCCGAGCCTGGAACTCATAGTCAACAAACAGGCCTTTGATCAACTGCCTGCGGATTTGCAGGCCATGGTCGAGGTAGCGGCCAGGGCAGTAAACCAGGATATGCTGGATGAATACACTGCCCGCAATAACCAGGCTCTTGTAGAACTGGTGCAGAAACACGGTGTCCAGGTGCGGGAATTTCCCGCGGATGTCATCACCAGCCTGCACAGCATTACTCTGCAGGTCCTGCAGGAACTGGCCGACAGTGACGAACTGGCAAAACGGGTATACGAGTCCCAGCAGGCATTTGAGAAACAGGCGGAGGCGTACCACGAAATATCCGAGGCGGCCTATTACCGTATTCGAAAGGAGTGATTGCCGGCCGGGTTGGAAATCAGCGTCGCCAGAACATGGGGGAAAACAGTACCAGCAGGGTAAAGATTTCCAGGCGCCCCAGCAGCATACCGGCAATCAACACCCACTTGGCAAAGTCATTAATACCGTCAAAATTGGCGGCGACGTCACCGAGTCCCGGACCGAGACAGTTGAGCGTCGCGGCAGTCGCTGACCAGGCGGTGAGAAAATCCAGGCCGGAAGCCAGCAACAGCAGGACCATCAGGTAATAGACCGCCAGATAGACGCCAAAAAATGCCCAGACCGCGTCAGCCACCCGTTCCGGCACGGTGCGGTTCCTGATCTTGATGGGAAATACGGCGTTGGGGTGAATCAACCGGTAGATTTCCCGCAGGCTCTGTTTGGCCAGAATCAGCATTCTGCCCACCTTGATGCCGCCGCCGGTGGAACCGGCACAGGCGCCAAAAAAGGACATTACCATCAAAAAAATAGGCAGGAAGGTGGGCCATTCACTGAACGTCTGGGTGGAAAAGCCCGTGGAGGTCATGATCGACACCAGCTGAAAAGCGCCGTGCTGCAGGCTGTCGCTGAAATTGTAAGTGCCGACGTAGTAGAGGTAACCGGCGACAATCACCGATCCTGCCAGCAGCATCAGCAGGTAGAGCCGGGCCTCGGGGTTGCGGCCGTAATGCAGGGCGGACTTGCGCACCCAGGTATAGTAGTGCAGTCCAAAACTGATACCGGAAACCGCCATAAAGAAAATGCAGATAAGGTTAATGGCGGGACTGTGAAAGTAGCCTAGGCTGGCGTCGTAATTGGCAAAACCGCCGGTGGCAATGGTGGAAAAACTGTGGGTCAGGGCATCAAAAAAAGTCATTCCCGCCAGATAGTAACAAAGGGTACAGAGGCCGGTGAGCACCACGTAGATGATAAACAGCACTTTGGCTGTCTGGGTGATACGAGGTGTCAGCTTGCTGTCCTTGACCGGACCCGGTGTCTCCGCCCGGTACAGCTGCATGCCGCCAACACCGAGCATGGGCATAATTGCCACGGCGATCACGACGATGCCAATCCCGCCAAGCCAGTGCAGTTGCTGGCGATAATAAAGAATGGATTTGGGCAGTATATCCAGACCGGTCATCACTGTGGCGCCGGTGGTGGTGAGACCGGAAATGGATTCAAAGACAGAATTGGCGAAACTCAGGTGAACCTCATCCACCAGTATAAACGGCAGGGCACCCACCAAACCCAGTTCCAGCCAGAACATAACGGTAATGACAAAGCCATCCCGGGTTCGCAGATCGACTTTGTGATGTCGGTAGGGCACCCACATCAGCAGGCCCAGGGAAAAGGTGATGGCAAAGGCCAGGAAGAATGCATCCCGCGTATGTTCCAGGTAAATACCGGCCACCGCGATCGGTGGCAACAGGGTGAGACTGAAGACCATTAACAGCAAACCGAGGATTCTTGAAATTGCCGATAACTGCATGGACGTGAACCGATGGTTGCGGCTAGAAAAAACTGAATCCGACCTGGAACAGTTGCTCAATCTCCCTTACCCGGCGCTTGTCGACCACAAAAACAATGACGTGGTCCCCGGATCGAATCACGGTATCGTGATGCCCGATGAGCATCTCGCCATCTCGCACCAGCGCTGCCAGGGTGGCTCCAGGTGGTGATTTGATGTCACCTATGGCCTTGCCGACCACTTTTGAATTTTTTTCGTCGCCATGGACAATAATTTCCAGTGCTTCGGCGGCGCCCCGGCGCAGGGCGTGGACGTTGACCGTGTCACCCCTGCGCACATGGGTCAGCAGAATACTGATGGTGGCCTGCTGGGGCGAAATGGCGATGTCGATGTCGGCCCCCTGCATCAGGTTGGCGTAAACCGAGTTATTGATCAGGGTCATTACCTTCCTGGCGCCGAGCCGTTTTGCCAACAGCGACGCCATGATATTGACCTCGTCGTCATTGGTCAGCGCCAGGAAGACATCGGTTTTCTCGATATTTTCCTCCCGCAACAGCTCCTGGTCGGTGGCGGAACCTTTGAGCACCAGGGTCTTTGCCAGGTTTTCCGACAGGAATTCGCAGCGCTCATCAGTGAATTCAATGATTTTGACGTTGTATTGTTTTTCCAGGACCATTGCCAGTCGAAAGCCGACGTTGCCGCCGCCGGCAATAATCAGTCGCTGGTAGGGATTTTCCAGCTGACCCAACTCACCCATCACCTTGCGAATATCTTTCTTGGCAGCGATGAAAAAGACCTCGTCGCCGGCTTCGATAACCGTGTGTCCGGTGGGCACGATGGGGTGATTGCGGCGAAAAATGGCGGCTACCCGCGTGTCTACAGTGGGCATGTGGTCTCTGAGGGACAATAATTTTTTGCCCACCAGCGGACCATCACTGTAGGCCTTTACTGCAACCAGCTGAGAGATGCCATTGGCAAAATCCAGTACCTGCAAGGCTCCCGGGTGTTCAATCAGGCGGTTGATGTAACCGGTCACCACCTGTTCCGGCGAAATCAGTACATCTACGGTGATGCCGGTGTCGGAGAACAGTTTCTCCCGAAAACGGGAATTGACATAATTGCCGGCCCGAACCCTGGCGATCTTGGTCGGTGTCTTGAACAGGGAATAGGCAACCTGGCAGGCGAGCATGTTGATCTCGTCGCTGAAGGTGACGGCGATGATCATGTCGGCATCCTCGATGCCCGCGCGCACCAGCACATCCGGGTGACAACCCATGCCGACCACCGTGCGAATGTCCAGGCGGTCCTGCAGGTCTCGCAGGTAGGCCGGCTTGGTATCGATGACGGTGACATCATTGGCTTCACCTGACAACTGGGCTGCCAGGGTAGCGCCTACCTGACCGGCACCGACAATCACAATTTTCATGAGTTTTGCCTGTTAATGATGGGCTTGGCCCTGATATTTATTGTTTTTCAAGCAGTGCGTAGAAAAAGCCGTCATGGCCGTTAACAGCAGGTAACAACTGAAGTCCCACCGTATCGCCCGTGGCTGGAACATTGTTGATGGCAGTCGCCTGATTTTCACCTGTGCCCCCGTCGAAGCTGGACACCTGGCAATCGACCTGACTTTCAATAAATTTGGTCACCACTGTCCGGTTTTCCTCCGGCAGGATTGAGCAGGTGGCATACAGCAACTTGCCGCCGGGAGCCAGGGTGGGCCATAGGGCCTGTAACAGTTGTAGCTGCAATGCTCCCAGCTTATCAATATCTGAGTCACGGCGCAGTAACTTGATGTCCGGGTGCCGGCGGATGACGCCGGTGGCTGAACAGGGTCCGTCCAGCAGTATCCGGTCAAAACCGATGCCATCCCACCAGGTGTCCGGTCTGGTGGCGTCTGCTGCCAGCAGCCGTGCAGAAAGACCCGAACGGTCCAGATTGTCTCGAACCCGGTCGAGCCGGGCCGGGTCAATATCCAGACCCAGCAGTTCGCCAATACCCGGCTGGGATTCAAGAATATGGCAGGACTTGCCACCCGGCGCACAGCAGGCGTCAAGAACACGCTGTCCAGGCTGCAGATCCAGCAGTGGTGCCGCCAGCTGGGCAGCCTCGTCCTGCACGCTGACCAGGCCCTGGTCGAAGCCCGGCAGTTGTTCCACGGTTACCGGATGTTGTAATTGCAGGCCGGCGGCACTGAGTGGCGTCACCTCCGCCTCGATATTCGCCTGTCGCAGCCGGGCCAGATAGTCTGGCCGACTTGTTCGTTGCAGATTGACCCGCAGGGTCATGGGAGGGCGACTGTTATTGGCGGCAATTACGGCGTCGAGCTCAGCGGGCCAGGCGGCAGCCAGCCGCATCAAAAGCCACTGGGGGTGGGCACTGGTATAGACGGGATTATCAGCCAGGGCCCGTTCAAGGGACGATTGCTCCCGCATGTAGCGGCGCAGGACGCCATTCACCAGTCCCCTGGCCCAGGGCTTCTTCAGAACCTGGCACGCGGCCACCGCTTCATTGACTGCGGCATGGGCGGGAACCCGCATGTCCGTGAGCTGGTAGATGGCACTGGCCAGGACCGCCTGAATGTCGGCGTCTGCTGATTTCAGGGGCTTTTGCAACAGTTGCTGGAGAATAAGTGCCAGTCGAGGGTACCAGCGCAGAGTTCCAAAGCAGAGTTCCTGCAGCAGGCCGCGGTCCCGGGGGCTGAATCGGGGGGTCCACTTTGACAACGCGGCGGTCAGTGAGATCTGCTGTTGCAGTACCGCGGCAATGACTTTTGCACAGGCGACCCTGGGATTCATGGTGCTGCCGTGACAGCCCTGGTGCGAGGCATCCGGGAATCGGGGTCAGGGATCAAAACGGGCGCCAACAGAGAGCAGGTCCGGGTGCCCGCGCAGCACCTCCGCCACCGGCAGGCGTTTTTTTCCGGGTAACTGAATTTCACTGACCAGGATTGCGCCTTTACCACAGGCAATGACCAGGCCGGCATCGCCAACATTGATGATCTCCCCGGCCACGGTGCTGCCTTCTCCGGCCTTATCGTCGACTGCAGAGGCCTGCCAGAGGCGAACAGTGACACCGTTCAGTAGGGCGAAGGCAACCGGAAACGGGTTAAAGGCCCGGATTTTGCGGGCGACAACGTCCGCTGGCTGATACCATTCGACTGCAGCCTCAGTTTTGCTGATCTTGCCGGCATAGGTGCACAGGTGGTTGTCCTGAGGCTGTGGCTCCAGCTTGCCGGCAGCAAGCAGGTCGAGGCTCGAGAGCAGGGCCGGGGGACCCAGTTCAGCCAGTTTACGGTGCAGGCTGCCGCCGGTTTCGTCCGGTTCAATGGGGCAGGTGACCCGGTACAGGATCGCACCGGTATCCAGGCCCTTATCCATTTGCATAATGGTGACGCCGGATTCTGTGTCGCCGGCTTCAATGGCTCGCTGAATGGGTGCGGCCCCTCGCCACCGGGGCAGCAGAGAAGCGTGGACATTGATGCAACCGAGACGGGGAATGTCCAGCACTGCCGCCGGCAACAGCAGGCCGTAGGCGACGACGACCATCAGATCCGGTTTCAATTCGGCCAGAACGGCCTGTGCCTCGGTGTCTTTCAGGGATGCCGGTTGAAACAGAGGCAACCCCTGCTCCAGCGCCAGTTGCTTGACCGGGCTCGCGGTCAGCTTTTTGCCCCGGCCCGCCGGTCTGTCCGGCTGGGTAAAAACAGCAATCGGCTGGCGTTGATCCGCTATCAGCGCGCGCAGGTGAACAGCGGCAAAATCGGGGGTGCCCGCAAAAATCAGGCGCAATGGACGAGGCAATGACAAGGGCTGCTGGATTCCGGTTCCGGTTTCGGTTCAGGCGCGCTGGCGTTGGAGTTTTTCCAGTTTCTGGCGGATTCGCTGGCGTTTGAGTGGTGACAGGTAATCGACAAACAGTTTGCCTTCAAGGTGATCCAATTCGTGCTGAATGCAGACTGCCAGCAAGCCATCAGGTATCATCTCAAAGGGTTCCCCATTGCGGTCAAGAGCACTGACACGAATATGGTCGGGGCGAGTGACGATGTCGTAAAATCCCGGCACCGACAGGCAGCCTTCTTCGTAATCCCGAAACCCTCCCTCAAGGACTTCCACCACGGGGTTAACGAACACCAGGGGAGCATTGCCCTCGTCGGAAATATCCATAACCACCACCCGCTCGTGGACATCCACCTGGGATGCCGCCAGTCCGATGCCCGGAGCGGCGTACATGGTTTCCAGCATGTCATCGATGAGTGTGCGGATTCGCTCATCCACGGTTGCCACGGGTTTGGCGCGGGTTCGCAGGCGCGGGTCGGGAAATTCAAGTATTGTCAGTACAGCCATAGTCTTTGTGACGCATATCTAGCAAATTGGCACAAACCACTGCTAACATTAAGCTCTGTATGGAAATTACTGGAGTCTGGCCTTCGCCTCCACTCCAAACCATAACACCTCGGGTGGTCAATTATACATCATTGGGGATCAGCACACAGGACGAGCCAAAATGAAGAAAGCACTTGTTGCATTGATGGGATTCCTGCTATCGGCGGTGATCGTAATCGCTGCGGAAGCCCCGTTCAACGAGGATGTACCGGATCGCTACACCGTGGTCAAAGGAGATACTCTGTGGGATATTTCCGAGAGATTCCTGCGCGATCCGTGGCTCTGGCCTGAGATCTGGTATGTGAATCCCCAGATCAGCAACCCGCACCTGATTTATCCGGGCGACATAATTTCACTGATCTACATTGGTGGCCGACCGAGGCTTACCCTGGAACGGGGCCGGGATGTGAAACTGACTCCCGAGATTCGTGAAATTCCCCATGCCGAAGCCATACCGGCGATTCCCCTGGAAGCGGTCAATAATTTCCTGACCCGCACCCGGGTGGTACAACCGGGTGAACTGGAAATGGCGCCCCATGTGGTGGCTGGCTATGACAAGCGGTTGCTCTCCGGTGAAAGCGACGACTTTTATGTTCGTGGCGAACTGGATGAAGGAATCGAATTTTTCGGAATTTACCGCCAGGGCGACCCCTATGTCGATCCTGATACCGGAGAAGTTCTGGGTATTCGTGCCCAGGATATCGGCTCGGCCCAGCTCAAGGCCGTCGAGGGCGATATTTCCACCCATGCCTCCACGCGAAGCGTTCAGGAAATCCGCGCCGGAGACCGCTTGCTGCCCCATGAAGAGAGAAAACTGGATACCTCTTTCTTTCCCCGGGCGCCCAAGTCCGAGATCAACGGCACCATCATGGCCGTAGAAGGCGGTGTTTCCCAGGTGGGGCATCTGGATGTGGTTGCTGTCAACCGGGGAGAACGTGATGGCCTGGAAATCGGCAGCGTTCTGGCTATCTACAAGGCCGGTGAAAAAGTCAGGGACAGAGTCGTGGGTGACAACATTGTCCTGCCTGCCGAGCGGGCCGGTTTGCTGATGGTTTTCCGCACCTACGAGAAAATGAGTTTTGGCCTGGTGTTGAATGCCAATCGGCCTCTCGCCGTCAAGGACATGGTGCGCAACCCCTGATCCGCGAATCCGCGTCAATGCAACAGACTCATACCCCGGCACCTCGCCGGGGTAATTTTTTACCTGTAATCGCAGTCACTATTAACCTGGCAACACAATAGAATTCCTTACCAATTGTGTTGCCAGGTTATTGATATCCAGGGAGGGATAGATGATTACCGAGAACCTTGCTGTCCTCAGTTTGCAGCAAATACCCGGAACGACACCGGCAATGCTACTGACGATTCATCGCAAGTTTGGTGGCTTCAGCCGCTTTATTGACGATGAACCGAAGGATTTGCCTCCCGAACTGTCGGCGTTGTTACAGGCTTACAGGGATGGAGCGGGCACCTATCTGGATCGGGCGCAACAAATTTTGCTGGAGCTGAAGTCACAGAATGTGGCTGTTTTGACCCTTGCCGATGCCGATTACCCTCGATTGCTCAGAGAAATTCACCGGCCACCGGTATTGCTCTATGTGCGCGGCGATTCGAGCAGCCTGGCCCTGCCACAGATCGCCATTGTCGGTAGCCGCCATGCCTCAAGAACTGGTGCCGAACTGGCGGAGCAATTTGCAACGACGCTGGCTGCGTCCGGTTTCGCCATTGTCAGCGGCATGGCTCTGGGAATTGATGGCGCCGCTCATCGGGGCGCGCTCAAAACCGGTAAGACGATCGGCGTACTGGGTACAGGCATAGGGCAGATCTATCCCCGCAGCCACAACGACCTGTTTCTGCAGATGATCGAGGAAGGCGGAACCCTGGTGACCGAGTTCCCCCCGGGCTGTCCGGCCAGAGCTGAGAATTTTCCCCGCAGAAACCGCATTATCAGCGGCCTGAGTCTCGGTGTACTGGTGGTGGAGGCGGCCGTCAGAAGTGGCTCGCTGATTACCGCCCGCTGCGCCATGGAGCAGGGACGGGAGGTATTCGCCATACCCGGGGCGATTCACAATCCGAGAGCGAAAGGCTGCCATCAGCTGATCCGCGACGGTGCCGCCCTGGTGGAGACGGCCGGGGATATCGTCAACCAGATCGGGGGACTGCTGGCCTACAAACAGGAAGAAGTCGGCAATACCCTTTCAGGGGGTGTTGGGCTCGGGGAGCGCGCCAGCCAGTTGCTGGCGGCGATGGACTTTGCGCCGATGGCGATTGACAATCTGGCCGAACGCTCGGGGCTGGAGGCCGGTTGCCTTCTGGGCCTGCTGGTTGAGCTCGAATTGCAGGGGCTGGTGGAAAATTCAGGTGGCCGTTACAGCCGGATAAAATAAGGCGAAATAAAGTTTCGAAAAGGTGACTGAAACCACCGGTAGGCGCGATCCCCTGTTCCATTTACAATCAGCCTACGGCCCTTGAATTGACAGCATATATTGCTCTTGTGAGCCGCTTGATGTAGCCTGCTGCACTCTCAAAATTCCAACTCACTATGTCCAGTTCAGGTGCCTCCCTATGAGAGACCCTTTCATTGCCATTCTTATGGGTTCGGATTCCGATCTGCCCGTTATGGAAGCCAGCTTTGACGTGCTGAAAAAATTCGGCATTGCTTTTGAAGTCAAGATTACCTCTGCCCACCGCACCCCGGAGGCGACCCACAGTTATGTCAAGGGTGCAGACCAGAGAGGCTGTGCAGCCTTTATCTGCGCCGCGGGCATGGCTGCCCACCTGGCGGGCGCTGTCTCCGCCGCCACGCTGAAACCGGTCATTGGTGTTCCCATCAACGCCTCCCTGGACGGACTTGATGCCCTGCTGTCGACGGTTCAGATGCCCGCCGGCATTCCGGTGGCCACGGTCGCCATCGGCAAAGCCGGGGCAAAAAACGCGGCCTACCTGGCTGCCCAGATTCTGGCGATATCCAATCCGGAATTGCATCAGTTGCTGCTGGATGAACGGGCTGAAAACGCCCGGGCCATTATCGCCAAGGATGCGGCCCTTCAGGCGCGCCTGAGGGAATAACCGGGAGCGCCCCCTTGGCTGAGTCTCGGGAACTGGATTGGTCGCGGCACCCCCGAGTGACCCGGGCTGCAACATTGCTGCACCGGGGAGCTGTGATTGCCTACCCCACCGAGGGTGTCTGGGGCCTGGGATGCGACCCCATGAACCGGGTGGCAGTGATGCGCCTGCTGGCCATCAAGGACCGGGAACCTGGCAAGGGACTGATTCTGATAGCTGCCGATTACCGGCAATTGTTGCCCTTGCTCGGCACTTTGACACCGGAGCAACAAAAGACATTTCTGCGCCCGACCACAACCCCTGTTACCTGGCTCGCACCCGCCAGTCACCGGGCTCCGACCTGGATCACCGGCGGCAGGGCTACGATCGCGGTACGGATTACCCGGTTTCCCCTGGCAGTAGCGCTGTGCCGAGCCTTTGGCGGACCGCTGGTATCGACTTCCGCCAATCCCGCCGGGCGACCACCGGCCAGGAGCGCCATGAGGGTAAGGAACTATTTTCGCGGAAAGCTGGATGATATCTTGCCCGGGGTGGTCGGAAGCAGCGATCGTCCCAGTGAGATACGCGATCTGGTTACGGGCAGCGTCATTCGGCCGGGAGGTGGACAATGATCGATAAAAATGCGGTGAATGAGTACCTGCTTCAGCTTCAGGACAGCATCTGCGAGCAGCTGGCTGATGCTGATGGCGGCGCCCGGTTTCAACAGGACGAGTGGGCCCGTGAAGAGGGCGGAGGCGGCCGCACCCGGGTACTCGTAGACGGTGCGGTCATCGAAAAAGGCGGCGTCAACTTTTCCCACGTTCACGGCCAGGAGCTTCCGGCTTCGGCAACGGCGGCGCGCCCGGAACTGGCGGGTCGCTCCTTTGAGGCCATGGGTGTGTCCCTGGTGATTCACCCGGAAAATCCCTACGTACCGACTTCACATGCCAACGTCAGGTTTTTTGTCGCCGAAAAGCCCGATGAAGAGCCGGTCTGGTGGTTCGGCGGAGGCTATGATCTGACCCCATACTACGGCTTTGACGAGGACTGCCGGCACTGGCATCAGACCGCGAAAGCAGCCCTCAAGCCTTTTGGCGAAGCCGTGTATCCCCGGTTCAAAGCCTGGTGTGACGATTATTTTTATCTCAAACACCGGGACGAGGCCAGGGGCATTGGCGGCCTGTTTTTCGATGATTTCAATGAACTGGGATTTGACGGCAGCTTTGCCCTAATGCGGGCAGTGGGTGACAGCTATTGCCGTGCTTATCTGCCGTTGCTGCAAAAGCGACGTGGAACCCGATGGGGCGATCGGGAGCGCTCTTTCCAGCTCTACCGCCGTGGTCGATACGTGGAGTTCAACCTGGTCTACGATCGGGGTACTCTGTTCGGCCTGCAAACGGGCGGCCGTACGGAGTCGATACTGATGTCACTGCCGCCGCTGGTGCGTTGGAAGTACAATTGGCAACCCCAGCCCGGCAGCCCGGAACAACGGCTCTATGACTACTATCTCAAGCCCAGGGACTGGCTGCCATCAATTGCAACGGTAACAGGCCAATGACCGATAGCCTTTCGACAGCTCACTCCGCGACCGATCGATACCTGGTCTTTGGCAATCCCATAAGTCATTCCAAGTCGCCCTGGATTCACGGCCTGTTTGCCGCTGAAACCGGTGAAAAGCTGGACTATGACAAACAGTGCATCGAGATCGGCGACTTTGAGCGCCAGGCCCGACAATTTTTCAACAGTGGCGGCAAGGGCCTCAATGTCACTGTGCCATTCAAGCAGGAAGCCTACCGCTTTGCCGACAAGCTGACCCCGGGAGCCCGGCGTGCCGGGGCGGTCAACACCCTGGCTCTGCAACCGGACGGCACCGTGCTTGGCGATAATACCGACGGAGTCGGGCTGATACGGGATCTCGTCGAAAATCTGGGTTGGCCCATACAACACAAGCGGGTGTTGGTTCTGGGCGCCGGCGGTGCCGTACGCGGTGTCCTCGAGCCACTTCTGGCACAGGGGCCATCGATGCTGGTGGTTGCCAATCGAAGCATTGACAGGGTTATCCAGCTCACCCGGGCCGTAGCGGACCAGGGTCCGGTAGAGGGTTGTGGCTATGATGGGCTGCCGGGTCGTCAATTTGACCTGGTAATTAATGGCACCAGCGCCAGCATGTCGGGGCAAGTGCCACCCCTGCCGGATGACCTGCTGGCGGCTAACGCCCGCTGTTATGATCTTTTCTATGCTGCAGAACCGACGGTGTTTATGCTCTGGGCCGAGGCCCATGGTGCTGTCGCCGTTGCCGATGGACTGGGCATGCTGGTAGAACAGGCCGCTGAAGCTTTTAGCCTTTGGCGGGGCAAACGACCAGATTCCCTGGCTGTCATTGACGCCTTGCGCAAGGCAACCCGGTAATACCATCCGCGACACCACAGGAGGCTGCGATGGGGGACTATGAGGATATCTGGTACAAGAGCCTCGATGGCCTGCGTCTGTACGCCAGGCATTATCCCAATCCCCAGGCACGCAAAACCCTGGTCTGCCTCCACGGTCTGACCCGAAATTCCGCCGATTTCGAACCGATGGTCGAGTACCTGCGGCCCAACTATCGCCTGATTGTTCCCGACCAGCGGGGTCGCGGACTGTCGGATTACGACCGTAATCCGGTCAATTACCACCCGGGGACCTATGTCGCCGACATGTCCCTGATATTGAAAATAATGGGGGTTGATCAGCCGGTACTGATTGGCACCTCCATGGGCGGGATCATGGCCATGATTATGGCCACCACCGGTCCCGGCCGGTTTCAGGCGGTGGTGCTTAACGACATAGGACCGGAAATCGATCCGGTGGGCATCGAACGGCTGAAAACCTACGTGGGAAAAACGCCTAAAGCCCGAAACTGGGCCGAGGCGATCGCTCGAACCCGGGCCATCAACGGTCCGGCGTTTCCGGAATTCCAGGAACAGGACTGGCTGAAATTCAGTCAGCGACTCTACCGGGAAAATGCCGAAGGGGTGCCGGTTCTCTGTTACGACCCGGCCATTTCGGTGGCCATGGAATCAGGCCCCGAGGTGGTGGCGCCACCGAGTTTCTGGCCTGCTTTTGCCGGGTTACTGGCACTGCCGACCATGGTTGTCAGGGGCGAGCTTTCGGATATTCTGTCGCAGCAAGCTGTCGACCGAATGCTGAAACTAAAGCCCGACCTGGTGACGGTTACCGTCCCGAATCGCGGTCATGCGCCGATTCTGGATGAGCCCGTGGCCCGGAATGCCATCGTTGAATTTCTGGACAACCTGCCCTGAGCCGGATTTATCCGGTCAGGATTATTCCCGGACCTCAATCGGCCTCAGCCAGATACTGGTCCTTGAGCTTGACGTAATTGGCCGGGGAATAGCGAAAGAACAGTCGTTCACTGTCTTTCACCCGCCGGCTACGGCGGCAGGGGCTGCCGACGTAAACATAGCCACTCTCCAGACGCTTGCCCGGAGGCACCATGCATCCGGCGCCGATGATGACGCCGTCCTCGACCACGGCGCCGTCGTTGATGATAGCGCCGTTACCCACCAGGATACCGTTGCCGAGGGTACAACCGTGCAGAATGGCTCGGTGACCAATCACGACGTCGTCACCGATGGTCAGGGGCCAGCCGCCAGGGTTGAAATCGCTGGCATGGGTGATATGTAACACGGCGTTGTCCTGAATATTGGAACGGTCGCCAATTCGAATATGGTGCATGTCTCCACGAATGACTGCTCCGGGCCAGACCGAGACATCATCACCCAGGACCACGTCGCCGATGACGGTGGCGGCGGGGTCGATGTAGACTCGTTGGCCAAGGCGAGGAAGCATGCCATTGAAGCTGCGTAAATTTGGTTTCATTGTTATCTCCTGCCCCGTTGGGCTCTGCATCCTGGTGCGGGCCCTGTATGGGGCAAGAGTAGCCGTTTGATCAATGCGAGAAAAGGTCACTCTCACAGCCTGATATAAAAACATGCGCTAACAGGCTGTTGAAAAAGAGTGTTTTTGCCGGCCTGATCCGGTAAATGGATGTGCCGGCAAAATCAATGACTGGTAAGTAATTGATTTTGTGAGCAAACGAGAAATCGAATTTAATCGTCTGTCAGGTTTGAAAAAGTCAGGACGACTTTTTCAACACCCTGTCTAGAGAAGCGGAGACGAACTGTATATGACCTATCCCTGTTGGCAGCGAACCTGACTGATATCATGGTTAACCAACCCTGGAGCCACGATGGGACCGCCCTCCCCTGAATTCGCTGCGGGCAATCAGCTGTCCCGACATCAATATTGACCGAAATATTTGTTGTAAAAATTGATAGTCATGTTTTAGATAATAGTTATTAGCTAATTTTATACGTTTTTCTTCCGGGCAATTCATTGATGGGGGCATCCGCTTCGAATATGTTCACCGCCAAGAAACGATTCATTGCCGGAGCAGTCTGTCCCCGGTGCGGCAAAATGGACAAGCTGGTGGTCTACAGGGAACAGGAGCGGGACTATCGTGAATGTGTCAGCTGTGGCTTCAGGGACGAAATGCGATTTCCCCCTCAGGTGCGGGAGCCGGAGACCCGGGTTAATCGGTTGCCGGAGGATAAAGACGTCGAAACCAGGCCGATTACGTTGCTGCCTGACAGCGACACAACCAAACGGGGTAAAAACTGAGGGGCGATCCCTCTGCGGGGTTATCGCCTCAGTGGACGGCTGCGGTCCGGTTCATCAGCAGGGAAATCGCCAGGCTGTCGGTAAGACAGGGCAGGCGATCCTTCCAGGGTTGCCAGGCCCGGGTGAACTGGACGGCGCTGGTCACAGGGGTGCTGGCCAGCAACAACTCCTGTTCAGCCAGATGATCCACCATTAACTGGATGGCCTGGTCCAGTTGATTGGCGAAAGTTTCACCGATCAGGTGGTGCACTATCAGGTTTGAGCGGGTCATGTCCATGGGAATCAGGGGCACTCGGCAATGGGCGATAAAGCGGTCGTTCACCTCCTCGACCAGCCTGTGGGCCAGATAGGATTCATCCATCAGGGCGTTCAGACCGACGTGACCACTGAGCATTTCCGGAGGATGGGCAAAAAATTCCACGCAGGTATTGACGATGGGATCAGTGTAATCGGAAATCTGGACTTTTAAGGCGACCTTCTGGATGGTCTCGAGAAATTCAGGGACGTGGTCAACATAGCTGCAGATGAAATCGACAAGGCTTTGAACGGATTCCCTTGCCGGCAAATAGATAGAGCGATGCAGGGACAGCATGCGCTGTTGCAACAAACCATGCAATTGCCGGGTATCACGTTCGTGGGCCCGGGCGCTGGCAATGGCCTGGCGAATCAATAATGTGTCCATAACTTCAAAACTAGTTGATCCTGGTCAAAACGCAAAGATCAGTTTCTTCTAAGCATTACTGGAATCGGCGTTACCTTTTACACTGCTATGGAAATGTTCCGGGCCCTGGTTGTTAGAAGAATCAATGCCCTATCCAATCCGGGTTTACCGGCCGGTGTTAATAATCCGGCAATTAAACAGGCCGTTGAAACCTGTATAGTTGTTGGACGCTAAGCTCCTGCGGAACCCGGATTTAAGTGACCTCACACGAGTCCGCCGGGTTAACAAAAGGACGGCTTTCGGCTATTGTCGGGCTACAGGTCTGATTGCCGGGGTAAAGCGGCAAACTTGTTGACAGAAGCCCGGTGGATGTAACGCTATTTAACCTGTTCTGATATACTGCGCGGCCATGTCAAGGTGCTCTGGGATATTCAACCTGCGCATCACCTCCTGGACAAAAATCTCGAATTTCAAACGGAGAAAAAGGGCGATGTTATCAAAGGCAAAGCTGCTTTTTGCGCGCATGCTTGTCCCCTTGCTGCTGTTGTCAGTGGCTGGACCGGTTATGGCCGAAAAGACCCGGCACTGGGGCGATTTAAACATGACCCGCGGTGTCACCGATGTCAGCCGTCAGATCTACGATCTGCACATGATCATTTTCTGGATTTGTGTGGTCATCGGCGTCCTGGTGTTTGGCGTGATGATTTTCAGTATGTTTGTGCATCGGAAGTCCCTTGGCTACAAGGCGGCAAATTTTCATGAGAGCACCACTGTGGAAATCGCCTGGACCGTGGTGCCGGCGCTGATTCTGATTGTCATGGCGGTTCCCGCCACCAGCGCCCTGCTCAATCTTTACGATACCACCGAAGCGGAAATGGATGTCCTGATTACCGGCTACCAGTGGAAGTGGCAGTATGAATATCTGGGGGAAGATGTCAGTTTCATCAGTGAACTGTCGACTCCGGAATCGGAAATCTACAATACTGCCGACAAAAATGAGCACTATCTGCAGCAGGTATCGCAGCCGCTGGTTATCCCTGTCGACACCAAGGTCCGGTTCCTGGTGACGGCCAAGGATGTCATTCATTCATGGTGGATGACCGAGTTTGGTGTCAAGCGAGACGCGATTCCCGGCTTCGTCAATGAAACCTGGGCCAGGGTTGAAAAGACCGGTACCTACCGCGGCGAATGTACCGAACTCTGCGGCAAGGGCCACGCCTTCATGCCTATCGTGGTAGAGGTGGTGGAGAAGGACGAATTCGCCACCTGGTTGTCCGAGAAAAAAGCCGAAGTCGCTGCCATTCGTGAACTGACCTCGAAAGAATTCAGCCTCGAGGAGCTGATGACCACCGGCGAAGCAGCCTATAATCGTACCTGTGCGGCCTGTCACATGGCCAACGGCGAGGGTATTCCCGGCGTCTTCCCGGCCGTCAAGGGCAGCGCCATTGCCACGGGCCCGGTTACCGACCACCTCAGCATTGTCATCAACGGCAAGACCGGCACCGCCATGCAGGCCTTTGGCGCCCAGCTATCCGAGGTGGACCTGGCGGCCATCATTACCTATGAACGCAACGCCTGGGGTAACAGTACCGGTGATGTGGTTCAGCCCATCGAAATTCTCAACTTCAAACAAGGCCAATAAGGGAGGATTCAGTTATGGCACACGGTCCCGCAAAAGGTATTGGTCGCTGGATTTTTACCACCAACCACAAGGATATCGGCACACTTTACCTTTGGTTCAGCTTTGCCATGTTTCTGCTGGGCGGATTTTTCGCGATGGTCATACGAGCCGAGTTGTTCGAACCTGGCATGCAGATCGTCCGTCCCGAGTTCTTCAACCAGATGACCACCATGCACGGCCTGGTGATGGTCTTCGGCGCCATCATGCCGGCCTTCGTCGGCCTGGCCAACTGGATGATCCCGATGATGATCGGGGCGCCGGACATGGCCCTGCCGCGGATGAACAACCTGAGTTTCTGGATTCTGCCGTTCGCCTTCGCCATCCTGGCATCCACCCTGTTCATGGAAGGCGGAGCACCCAATTTCGGTTGGACTTTCTACGCGCCACTGTCCACCACCTATGCCCCACCCTCGGTGAACTACTTTATCTTCGGCGTGCATATCATGGGTGCCTCGTCGATCATGGGATCGATCAATATTATTGCCACCGTGCTCAACCTGCGGGCGCCGGGCATGACCCTGATGAAAATGCCCCTGTTCGTCTGGACCTGGCTGATCACCGCCTTCCTGCTGGTGGCAGTGATGCCGGTTCTGGCGGGCGCGGTGACCATGATGCTGATGGATGTCAATTTTGGCACCAGCTTCTTTAACGCTGCCGGCGGCGGTGACCCGGTGCTGTTCCAGCATGTGTTCTGGTTCTTTGGTCACCCGGAGGTATACATCATCATCCTTCCGGCCTTCGGGGTCATTTCGGCGATTATCCCCGCATTCAGCCGCAAGCCCCTGTTTGGCTACTCCTCCATGGTCTATGCGACGGCGGCCATTGCCTTCCTCTCCTTTATCGTCTGGGCGCACCACATGTTCACGGTGGGCATGCCCCTGACCGGTGAGCTGTATTTCATGTACGCCACCATGCTGATCGCTGTGCCCACCGGGGTGAAGGTCTTCAACTGGATATCGACCATGTTCCGCGGCGCCATGACTTTCGAGACGCCGATGCTGTTTGCCATCGCCTTTGTCATCCTGTTCACCATGGGCGGATTTACCGGGCTGATGCTGTCCATTGCGCCCTCGGACATCCAGTACCACGACACCTATTTTGTCGTCGCTCACTTCCACTATGTGATGGTGGCCGGTGCCGTGTTCTCGGGCACCGCCGCGGTCTACTACTGGCTGCCCAAGTGGTGCGGCAAGATGTACGACGAGACCATGGGCAAACTGCAGTTCTGGATAGCCTTTATCGGTTTTAACATCACCTTCTTTCCCCAGCATTTCCTGGGCCTGGCCGGCATGCCCCGCCGCTACGCCGACTATGCGCTGCAGTTTGCGGACTGGAACATGGTGTCCAGCATCGGCGCCTTTATCTATGGCGCGGCGCAGCTACTGTTCCTGTTCAACGTCATTCGGACTATTGTTGCCGGCAAGCCGGTAACTGAACCGAAGACCTGGGAAGGTGCCGAGGGCCTGGAGTGGACGTTGCCGACGCCGGCGCCCTATCACACCTTCTCAACACCTCCGGAAGTGAAGTAATCAGAAGGGATTGCGCTGGATGGGCAACAGTCCGGTAGCCAGACTGACAGCAAAGCTGCTCCTGTGGGCGGTGGCGATGTTTGCTTTTGCAGTGTTCCTGATGCCCCCCCTGTACGATGCCTTTTGCGAGCTAACCGGGCTCGGCGGCAAGACCGGCGGACCCTACCGGGCCACCGAGGCGGGTATCGATGAGTCTCGCACGGTGAAGGTCCAGTTTATCGCCACCAACAACGGCGAAATGCCCTGGGACTTCGAGCCCCTGGCCTACGAGGTAAGGGTTCACCCGGGGCAACCCCAGGCGGCCAGATTTTTTGCACGGAATCCGACGGACAGGAACATGGTGGCTCAGGCCATACCCAGTATTACGCCGTTTCAGGCGGCGCAGTACTTTCACAAAACAGAATGTTTTTGCTTTAACCGCCAGCAACTGGCCGCCGGGGCGGACGCGGAGTTACCCCTGGTATTTATCGTCGATCGGGACCTGCCCCGTAGCGTCAATACCATCACGTTGTCCTATACGCTGTTTGATGTAACAGAGTCCACCACCGAACCGGTGGCAAAATTGAATTGATAACGAGTTTGGCGCCCGAGGGCGTGAAGACGGAGAAAAAAATGGCAACAGAAAGCAGTTATTACGTACCCGATCAGAGCCGTCTGCCTATTTTCGCCGCCCTGGGATTCGGTTCCATGGCCGTGGGGGCAGGCAGCTGGGTTCAGGGTGGCAGTCCAATGATTTTCCTGGCGGGTGCCCTGTTGATGGCTCTGGTGCTCTACACCTGGTTCAGTACCGTGATCGGCGAAAACATGGCCGGCATGAACAATGCCCAGGTAAAACGTTCCTATGTCTGGGGCATGAGCTGGTTCATCTTCTCCGAAGTCATGTTCTTCGCCTGTTTCTTTGGCGCCCTGTTCTATGTCCGCACCCTGGCCCTGCCCTGGCTCGGCGGTGAGGGCAAGGGGGTTCCAACCAATGATGTGCTCTGGCACGGCTTCGAGGCCACCTGGCCGCTGTTTCAGACACCGGATCAGGTAGCTCATGGTGAATCGGCGCAGTTTATCGGGCCAGAGGCCATTATCGATCCCTGGCATGTGCCGCTGCTGAACACTATTATTCTGCTTTCCTCCAGCGTTACCGTGCACTTCGCCCATACCGCCATCAAGAACAATAACCGCTCCGGCTTTACCCGGTGGCTGGGTCTGACCTGGGTCCTGGGCATAGTCTTCGTGGCTTTTCAGATCGCCGAATACCACGAAGCCTATTCGGAATTGGGATTGACTCTGGCCTCCGGCATTTTTGGCACCACGTTCTTTATGCTGACCGGGTTCCACGGTGCCCATGTCACACTGGGTACCATCATGCTGTTTATTCAGTGGCTGCGCGGCTTGAAGGGGCACTTCAAACCGGACGACAACTTCGGCTTTGAGGCCTCGTCATGGTACTGGCACTTTGTCGATGTGGTCTGGGTGGGCCTTTTTATCTTTGTCTACGTGCTGGGTTCCTGACCACTACCCCCACTGGCGGGGTGTCCTGACCCGGATCGTCCCGAAGCAATGGCCAAATGCGATTTTGGCCATTTTCTTGTCTACAGAATCAGGGGCTGTTCGCGGCAGATTATTGATGAGGCTGGTAGGTCGGTGGTTGGGCGGCATTTTCCGGGTGCAGTTGTCGGTCCCAGGGTGCGGTGCTTTTGAGCTTGCCGCTGACAAATCCATAGGTGATGGTCAACACCAGCGCCACGGCCAGGGTGACCCGAACGCCCAGGGCATAGAGGGTTCGCTTGCGGGAATTGCCTACATCTTTCATCAGGAAATAGAGTCCACTGCTGAGACTGATCAGAACGGCAATAAACAGTAAGACGATGATGATTTTGAGCCCCATGGCCAATTCCTTGTGCAAAGAGGCTGTGATTTAACCACGAATGACCCGCTCACCGCAGCCGCCGCGCTCGAACTCGGTCAAAACCGCCTTTCGCTGGCAACCAAATGCCGGGCTTGTGGTTTTTGTACTGATTTTTCTGCCAATCACCGTTTCCCTGGGGTTCTGGCAGCTGGCTCGCGCCGACGAAAAAAGGGCACTGCTGGCTGCCTACGATGCACGGCAAGCGGCTGAGCCGATATCAATGGATGCTGTACCTGAGAGTGCGGATAACCAGTACCGCCGCATTAAGGAGACCGGAAGTTTTGACAACCAGCAAACCCTGATGCTGGACAACCGCATTCGTCGCGGCCAACCGGGTTACGAGGTGATCAGTCTCTTTAAGCCAATCAACGGTGACCAGTGGCTGCCGGTAAATCGGGGCTGGTTGGCCGGTGGACTGGACCGATCCCGGTTGCCTGAGGTTCCAGCTATCGAGGGACAGGTCACGGTTTTTGGCAAGCTCTATCGCAGTCCCGGCGCAGCTTTTACCCTGGGCTCTGAGAACTGGGCCGGGAATTGGCCCCTTGTCGTGCAGAATCTGATGACCGATGAGCTGGCCGCAGCCACGGGGCTGGCTATTTATCCGTGGCAATTGCGCCTCGACCAGGCTTCTCCCGGTGCCCTGATGACCGGCTGGCCAGTGGTCAGTACTCAGCCGGGCAAACATATCGGCTACGCGGTGCAATGGTTCGCCCTGGCTCTGGCGCTGCTGATTCTTGCCTTGTTTGCCAATTCGAACCTGGGCAGTATTCTCAGTCGCAAGTAGCCATGCTGGCCGACGACACCCACTACCCGTAGCCCTGAGTTCCTGCGGCAACCAGGGCAATGATGGAGAAACAGATTGAACCAACAAGCGAAAAGTAGTGGTCCACCCTGGCAGGTGATCCTGATGGTGGCGATCGTACTCGGAGTTATTGTCAGTGGCTTTCTGGTCTTTCCCAAAACCCGGGAAGCCCGGAACCAGCTATTGGCCAGCTTGGGCACTACCAATCAGGGTGTGCTCTTGTCACCAGTCGTGCCGATCGACAGCCTTAACCTGCGCAGCAGTGATGGCGCGACCTGGCGGCTGGGTCAGCAACCCAGAAAATGGCGACTGTTGATTCCCGGTGGCAGGCACTGTGGCACCAATTGCAAAAACATTCTCTATACGACGCGGCAGATGCACGTTCGATTGGGCAAGAACAGCCATCGGCTGCAACGAGTTTACCTTAGTCTCGACGGCGAACCCGACCAGCAGACTGCCGAGTTTTTCAAAACCGAACATCCCTACCTGAAGGTGCTCAAGGGGGATGCCGGGGAATTCACCACCTGGGTTGCCGGCACCAATGCGCCATGGCAAGCCGGGATGGCCACGCCTTGGGACACGGACGATGAACAGGGTACAATGCGCGCCCTGGTCGTTGACCAGAAAGGCAATGCCATGCTGTTTTACCAGGGCAAACACAGCGGCAACCAGATGCTGGATGATTTCAATCACCTGTTCAAGTATTCAGCGGAATAGACATTCATCGAAATAAATAAAGCACGGCATGAATACACCCTCGATTACGGCGACGATCGGCATCAATTTGACAACGGTACTCGAGTAACACACGGCAATGGCTCTTTTTAACGAACCTCAATTGCGCAGACCCGGTTTCAGGCTGGCGCTGGTGGCAGTTGGCCTGGCGGTGGTCGTGGTGATGCTGGGAGCTTTCACCCGCCTGATGGATGCCGGCCTCGGTTGCCCGGACTGGCCCGGTTGTTACGGCCATCTGCTCTGGCCGAATGAAAGTCATGAAATTGCCCGGGCCCAACAGCTCTACCCGGATTCCCCGGTAGAGGGCAGCAAGACCTGGCCGGAAATGGTACACCGCTATTTTGCCGGCAGCCTGGGGTTACTGATCCTGGTCCTGGCAATTCAGGCACTGCGCCATCGAAGAGCCGGGGATCAGCCTCTGGCCCTGCCCCTGCTGTTGTTGTTTCTGGTGGTCTGGCAGGCCCTCTTCGGCATGTGGACCGTGACCCTCAAGCTCTGGCCCCAGGTGGTGACCATGCACCTGCTGGGAGGCATGAGCATCTTGTCGCTGCTTTGGTTGCTGGCTCTCAGGCTGGATAATCGCCACTGGACGGTGCAGGCAGGGCTGGCGCCCCGGCTTGAAACAATGAAACCCCTGGTGATTGCGGCCATTGCCCTGGTGGTGATGCAGATTTGCCTCGGTGGCTGGACCACCTCCAATTATGCCGCTTTTGCCTGCCCTGACTTTCCCACCTGCCGGGATCGCTGGCTGCCACCTATGGACCTGGCCCACGGCTTCAATATTTTCCAGACCATTGGCCCCAACTACCTGGGTGGCCTGATGGAGAGTGAGGGCCGGGTGGCGATTCACTTTGTCCACCGCCTGGGGGCGCTGGTGACTGCAGCTGGCCTGATCTATCTCTGCAGTCGCCTGCTGGCCCTGTCGTACGGACCCGCCCGGCGGATGGCGCTGGTCATTGCCTGTGCCCTGCTGTTGCAAATCAGCCTGGGTATCAGCAATGTGCTGTTACAATTTCCCCTGGCCATTGCCGTTGCCCACAACCTTGGCGGCGCCCTGCTGCTGCTGGTGCTGGTGACTCTCGGCGCAAGGGTATGGATGGTTCGACCAAAAACTGTTTGCACTGAATGCACCGGTGCGGAGATGACTATCTATGGAACTTGAAATGAGTAAGGCCGGCTGGCAAGACTACCTGGAGCTGACCAAGCCGAAAGTGGTGGCACTGATGATACTCACCGCCATTATCGGCATGTTCCTGGCGGTGCCGGGTATGGTGCCGCTACCGGCGTTGCTCTTTGGCAATCTCGGCATTGCCCTGTGTGCGGGATCCGCTGCGGCCATCAACCACCTGGTCGATCGCCACGTGGACATGCGCATGGCCCGCACCTTTAACCGGCCGGTGGCCGCCGGCCGGGTCGAGCCCCGCCAGGCCCTGGTGTTTGCCGCCGTTCTTGGTCTCTCGGGCATGGCCATTCTGCTGACTTTCGTCAATGCTGTGACCGCCTGGCTGACCCTGGCATCCCTGATTGGTTACGCCGTGATTTATACCCTGTTCCTGAAACGGGCAACGCCACAAAACATCGTCATTGGCGGCCTCGCCGGCGCCGCACCACCGCTCCTGGGCTGGACAGCTGTCACCGGTGAAATCCATGGCCATGCCCTGCTGCTGGTACTGATTATCTTTGCCTGGACACCGCCGCATTTCTGGGCGCTGGCGGTGCATCGCAAGAAAGAATATGCCAATGCCAAAATTCCGATGCTGCCGGTCACCCATGGAGAACAATACACCCGGCTGCATATTCTGCTTTACACCATCATGTTGGTGGTGGTGAGCCTGTTGCCTTTTATCACTGCCATGAGTGGCTGGCTGTACCTGCTGGGGGCACTGGTGCTCGGTGCGGGGTTTCTGTATTGGGCCCTGGTCATGCTCATTGGCCGTAATGCGTCAGCCGGAATGGATACTTTCAGATATTCCATCATCTATCTGATGGCCCTGTTCGTGATCATGCTGGTGGATCACTACCTGGTCACCGTACCCGTGTTTTTGCCAGGAACGGCACAATGACCCGGAGTGGCATCAGCACTTTTGCGGCCGGGACCGAGTATGATCCGATCCAGAGAAATATTCGGCTGACTGTTGTCGCGCTGCTGGTCATCATCGCGATAATGCTGGCGGGTTTTTTCTGGAAAATGACACGACCGCGAATTCTCACTGACGCCGAATTGCGCCAATACGGTGCTGTTGAACTGCAGACTCCGCGACATTTCAGCGACTTCGAGTTGACAGATGACCGCGGTCAGTCCTTTGGCACCGCCAATCTTGTCGGCAAGTGGACCCTGATGTTTTTTGGTTTTACCCGGTGCCCGGATATCTGTCCCACCACCCTGGCCGAGGTTGCCAGGATGTACCGGGAACTGAAACCACAGGAACAGCATGAACTGCAAATCGTACTGATTTCCCTGGACCCGGAGCGGGATACGCCGGAAAAGCTGGCTCAGTACGTCCACTATTTCCATCCGGATTTTGTCGGGGCCACTGGCAATTCCTATGTGCTGCTGAAGATGGCCACCGAGTTGAATGTGGCCTACAGCAAGGTCGAGTCTGACCCTGTGGCCGGTAGTGAAGATTACAGCATCGATCACAGCGCCAACCTGGTGCTGATTAATCCCAACGGCCATTATCACGGTTTCTTTCGGCCGCCTTTCAGAGAGGGCAGCATGCGCACCGCCTGGCGATCGATCCGGGACCAGTTTTAACCTACACATTTGCCCGAAAGATGCCACGCTGCCTGGCGAGCCCTCGTCGAACAGGAATCTCATTTCGCAATAGCAATCCGGACAGGGGTTGAGCATATTGAGAATGAGATCACTTTAATTGCTGAGGAACCCCGCTAGTCTGGGAACGTTAATCGAGGTGTACGTGATGTCAGTGATGGAACGCGGGTTTCTGATTGTGTTGACCGTCGGCCTCTGCGCCTGTGCCGGTAAACCGACGGTGTCTGAATTTCAGTGCAAGGCGGGCGACTGGGAGACCATCGGCTACCGTGATGGTGCCGCCGGCATTAAGAGCACGCAACTCCTGGCCCACCAGGAAGCCTGCGGTGAATTTGGCATCATTCCGCACCGCGGCAGTTATCTCGCCGGCTGGAACAGTGGCCTGAAGGATTACTGTACGGCTGAAAACGGATTCAATCTCGGTCAGCGAGGTGCCGGATACAACGGTGTTTGTCCGGAAAATCTGAAGGAGCCGTTTGCAACTGCCTACGAGGACGGCCGTCAGCTGTACCAGGCTCGCAGCGAAGTGAACCGCCTCACCCGGCAACTGGGTTCCTACGAAAATCGTCTCTTGCAGATCAAACAGGAAATTGTCAGTGTCAGCACCGCCCAATTGGAACCCGATCTGACCACCGAAGAGCGGCTGCACCTGCTGGCCGATCTGGATTCGCTGGTGGAAGAGCGCAGTGAGATCAAGGCTGCCATTCCGGTGGTCGAGCAGGATCTCCAGTTTGCTGAACAGTCTCTGGACCGCATCAGCCAGGACCTCGCTGGCGTTACTTACTGAATTATGGATTTCACTGGAAATCAGTCTTTTGTTGCCAGGGAAAAAACAAAAACCAGGGAAGCGGCGAGGACTATGGATGGCCCCGCCGGGGTATCCCAGAACCAGGAGGCGGCAATGCCGACGATGACTGCCAGGCAACCCAGCAGGCTGGCAAAAACTGCCATGGCCTCCGGTGACCGGGCATAGCGCCTGGCTGTAGCTGCGGGAATTACCAGCAGTGCGGTAATCAGCAGCACTCCGACTACTTTCATGGCAATGGCGATCACCAGGGCGAGGGACAGCATCAACAGGTTGCGAACCCGGTTGACCGCGATCCCATCAGCCCGGGCCAGGTCTTCGTGGACCGTGATCGACAGTAATTGCCGCCAGAGCAACGTCACCATCAGCAACACACTGATTCCGGTAAACCAGATAGCCGCCACCTCCCCGGCGGTGACCGTCAGCAAATCACCAAATAAAAGCGTTTCCAGGTTGGTTCGGGCACCCGGAATCAGGTAGATGGCAACCAGGCCCAGAGCCAGAGATGAATGGGAAAGAATTCCCAGCAGGGTATCGATGGCCAGCGAACTTTGATGCTGCAGGAAAATCAGGACCAGGGCCAGAATCAGACAGACAGCGGCGACACTGAACCCCGGAGAAATCTGTAACCACAGGGCAGCGGCCACTCCCAGCAGCGCCGAGTGGGCCAGGGTGTCACCAAAATAGGCCATTCGCCGCCAGACGACAAAGGCCCCAAGGGGACCAGCCACCAGGGCCACGCCCAGTGCGGCGGCAATGGCCAGGACAAGAAAATCAGGCATTATCCCTGCCCCACGTTGTCTCTGGCCGCCACTTGATCCGCGGTTGTCCCCTTTTCAGAATCCCTTCCCCCGGTGGATGGCCTGTTTGCGTTTGCGGCGGCCATGCCACTTTCAGAAACTATCTCGCCATGGAGGTCATGACCGTGGTCATGGTGGTGGGTATAGAGGGCGGTACGGTTGCCGAACAGCTCGGTAAATTCCGGGTCAGAGGAAACCTGTTCCGGACTTCCGTGACAGCAGACATGCTGATTCAGGCAGATCACCTCGTCTGTGGCCGCCATCACCAGGTGAAGATCGTGGGATACCATCAGAATGCCGCAACCGAGATCACGCCGGATTCGGGCGATCAACCGGTACAACTGCTCCTGGCCGGCAACGTCGACGCCCTGAACCGGTTCGTCCAGTACCAGCAGGTCGGGCTTGCACAGCAGGGCTCTGGCCAGCATTACCCGCTGGGTTTCACCCCCCGAGAGGCTGTACAGGGGGCTGAGCCAGAGAGCCTTGACACCGGCCCAGTCCAGGGCCGTTTTGCAACTGGCAGGATCTCTGTCGGTCAGTTTCAGAAAGCCACCGACAGTCAGTGGCAGCGTCGGGTCAATCACCAGCCGTTGCGGCATGTAACCAATTCGAATTCCGGGTGCCCGCTTCACCGACCCGGCATCGGGCTTCATCAGACCCAGAATAATCTTCACCAGGGTGGTTTTGCCGGCGCCATTGGGGCCAATCAGGGTCAGGATACGGCCTTTTTCCAGCGAAAAACTGACCTGATCAAGCAGGGTTTTGTCATTTCTGTGCAGGGATACACTGTCAACAACCAGCAACATGTCCATTCCATTTGTTCATTAATGAGTTTGGCAATTGCAACAGAGCCCCAGAATTTCCACTTGCTGTGAATTGATCTGGAAATGGACCCGGTCTGCTGTCTGGTCAATGGTCGACTGGATGCTGTGGGAGGAAAACTCTGCAGCACAGCCACAGTGTTCGCAAATCAGGAAAATATCGCTGTGTGAACTGTCCGGGAATGGACAGCCAATATAGGCATTGAGGCTGGAAAGCCGGTGAATCAGCCCCATCTGCAGCAGAAATTCAATGGAGCGATATACCGTGGGCGCCAGAATTCTTTTTCCGGTTACTCCGGGTAGCTGGTCGACAATACTGTAGGCGCCCAGAGGTTTGTGACTTTGCCAGATGAGACGAAGGATCGCCTCCCTGATGGGGGTTAACCGCGACGACCTGGCATGACAGAGACCTTTAGCCTTGGTCAGTGCAGCCTTGATACATTTCTGGTGATCATGGGCCTGGTAGGCACTGCGACAATTGCTCAAGACCGGTAATTGCATGGCTGGAATTTCAGCAAAAACGTTATAGTGTACCGATTTATAGGTTTTGCCAAGACCTGACTTGCCAGATAGCGTTTCGAATCAATCATGTCCATGTAGCCTGGTGATATCAATCGTCAGGTGGGGTGAAGGAATCTTGCCTACGCGACAGCCCAAAAAAGGCCGGTTTCCAGCTAGAATAAATGTAATGTTATAACTTACTGTTGTTTCGACAGCCTGATAGGCAATAATCACACTGCCTAGCAAAGACATTACGGGGATTGGCAGTTGCACGAGAACTGGTCCAAGCTCTCAGAAATGGAGTTCAGATCGCCTGTGCCGGTAACGCGCCGACTGCAGTGTGCTGGGTTAACGGGTTTTCTTTATCATTTACCGGGTCGGAGTTCACCGGTCACATCAACCGAAGGAGTAATAGAAGCTGCCTTACTCAGACCCTAAGTCAGTTGGTATCTGCTCATGGGCTTTCTGCTGGGGATACAGCAACAGCGGTCAAAGCCGGTCCGGTGGTAGCCGATCGAACCACAGGAAACCCTCGGCAATAATCCGGACGCTAAATCTGATGCCATCGGCCGGAAATCGATTGTCTGTCAAAGCGCTGCTGATTCTGGCTGGCTGCAGTTTGTTGCTCCTGGGTTCAGCTGCCCGGGCTGTTGAAACCGAGGCCGATGCCACACCCACGCGACCACTTGTTCTGACTACAATTCGTCCCCTTACCCTGATTGCGGGTGATGTCGCCGGCGACTGGGCTGATATCAGGCAGTTGCTTCCGGATGGAGCATTGCCGCACCATTTTTCCCTGAAAATGTCCCACCGGAATCTGATTGATCAGGCGGATCTGGTGATCTGGATCGGGCCGGCACTGGAGAGCTTTCTGGTGAAGGCCATTGCCGGGCGCGGCCCGGGAGCGGTGATCACCGGCATTGCCCGTGAACCCCTGGTCGGTAGCAGTGAGCCTCTGGCTGACGAGGGCAGAGAACCCGGGAATAATCGGGCGACACTGATAACCGACCCCCATATCTGGCTGGACCCCGAGTGGGGCGTAGCTATCGCCGAGGAAATAGCTAGCTGGCTGATTCAGCGTTATCCCGACAGGGAGGCGTCACTATTGGCTTCACTGGCAGCGCTGACCACGGAGATCAGGATTGAAACCTCGGCGCTGATGGATGAATTCAAACAATACGAGGGTAAAGTGTTTATATCGGATCACGATGCCTTTTCACATTTTGCCGCAAGATTCCATTTGGAAAGTGCCGGTTCCCTGCACGATGATTCCGGTTTGCTCCGGGGTGCCAGAGGTGTCTACAGCCTGCGGCAGCAACGGGGTGTTGCCTGCGTTCTGGCAGAACCCAGATACGATGCCCGTCGGGTCGAGGAATTGGCTCGGGATCTGGGGGTCAGGGTCGTCACCATCGACCCTCTGGGTTCGGGAATTGCCCGGACGCAGGGCGGGTATTCGGCTTTGATTGGAGCGGTGGCTCAGGGCTTTAGAGCCTGTTTTGCCGGAAAATCCGGGTGATCAGCGCAATGGTTTGTCGGGCAGAGCCGGAAAATTAACCATTCGGCACTGAAGTTTTTCCCGAAATTCGTCCGGGTCCTTCAGGCGAAACTTACCTCCCATGAGGTCGGGGCAATGGCGCACCAGCAATCGGGAAACCCAGAAGCGGGTGGCGGCCAGACAGAGCATATCCTGCCAGTACTGATGTTCACAGCGAGTAAAGGGGCGGACCCGGTGATAGGCATTGATCAGTACATTGGCCCGGCCTTTGTCGATTTCGCCATCGCCGTCGCAGCACCAGTCATTAACGGCAATGGCCACATCGAGAAGCAGCCAGTCATCGCAGGCATTGTAAAAATCGAAAACTGCTACCAGTCTGTCGTCCTTGAACAGGGCGTTGTCGCGAAACAGGTCGCCATGTATGGCGCCCCAGGGCAGGTCAGGCGAGGTCTCGGACATCCTACGGTAACGTTGACTCTGCTCCTGCAACAGTGCGGCATCGCCCGAGGGCAATTTGCCCAGCAGGGCGTGGGTAGCTTCATTGAGCCAGAGGACGCCACGCTGGTTTGGATGTTGTAGTGTCAGGGTTGTTGCCGCCTTATGGGCCCGGGCCTGGAATTCGCCGATGGCCCGGCAGTGGTCGACGCTGACGTTTACCAGGTGCTGGCCCGCGGCCTTTGGAAAAATCAGAGCCGGCTTTCCCAGGCAGTGCTGGAGTGCCTGGCCGCCGCTGTCCGGAATCGGGCAGGGCACCGGCAACCCGGCCCGGTGGAGTGCCGTGGTCAGGGCGCTGCTGAACAGTATCTGGGGCTCGTCACCGGTTTCAACAATGGAAAGTACATAATCGCGCGAGGGTTCCGAAGGTAGCTGGCAGGTGAGAAAATAGGTCGTGTTCTCGATGCCTCCGGCAGCGCCGGCAAATCGGATAAGGTCGCCAAGGGCGAATCGGGATAAAAGGTCTTGCAGATCAGCCTCAGACAGCGGGGTGTAGACAGCCATGTCGCAGCCAATGGTGATAAAAACCACAGGTTACTCGACAATCGGTACGGGGAGCAAATAATCCAGCGGTAAGCCAGGCGCGGCTCGCCACAGTGTGATCCGGCAGCCAAAAATCCGGGCTGCCAGCTTTCAGTGCACCAAAAAAACAGGGGCAGTCAGCGATGCCGATCGAGTCATTCCGGAAAAGACTGGCTGATAATGTATGCTAGGAGTTTGCTCGGTAGAAACCTAGTCAACTTTTCAAAACGGCTGTAACTAGATGACTGATATAGACACCCCACTGGTGCTGGTTGACGGTTCCTCCTACCTCTACCGGGCCTTTCATGCGCTGCCGCCACTGGCCACATCCGGTGGCCAGCCCACCGGTGCCATCAAGGGGGTTATCAGTATGCTGCGGCGGCTGGAAAAGGATTATCCCGGCAGCAACCTCGTTGTCGTTTTCGATGCCAAGGGCAAGACCTTTCGCGATGCCCTGTTTGAGCAGTACAAAGCCCATCGGCCGCCGATGCCTGAGGATCTTAAATCGCAGATTCAGCCCATTCACGAAATAGTTCGCGCCTTGGGCATGCCATTGCTGGTGATCGACGGCGTCGAAGCAGACGATGTTATCGGCACCCTGGCCAAGGATGAGGCGCGAGCCGGCCATCCGGTGGTGATCTCCACCGGGGACAAGGACATGGCGCAACTGGTCAACGAGCGTATATCCCTGGTCAACACCATGACCAGCACCTTTCTGGACCGGCAGGGAGTCATTGATAAATTTGGCGTGCCACCGGAACTGATTATTGATTTCCTGGCGCTGGTAGGAGACAAGTCCGACAATATCCCTGGTGTTCCCGGCGTTGGCGAGAAATCGGCTCTGGCCATGCTCCAGGGAATCGGTGGGCTCGACAGCCTCTACGCTGACCTGGAAGCCATTCGCCAGCTGCCATTCAGGGGCTCCAGGAGCATGCCGGAAAAACTGCAGGAATACCGGGACCAGGCCTACCTCTCCTATCGGCTGGCGACCATCAAGGATGACGTTGCCGTGGGTATAACCCGGCAAGACCTCCAAGGCTCGAAACCCGATACGGACAAATTGACCAGCCTGTATCGGGAACTGGAATTCAAGGCCTGGCTGGAGGAGTTGCTGGATGCGAATCAGGAGCAACCAACTGTAGATAATCCCGGGACCGGAAAATCCTACGACACGGTCTTTACCGAAGGGGATCTGGATCGCTGGATCAAGGTACTGAATGCCGCCGAGGTCTTTGCCTTTGATACAGAAACCACCAGCCTCGACTACATGGCAGCGGAACTGGTGGGGGTGTCCTTCTCGGCAACCCCGCATCAGGCTGCGTATATTCCCTTTGGCCACGACTACCTGGGCGCGCCGGCGCAGTTAGGCCGGCAACGGGTGCTGGACAAGCTGAAACCCATGCTGGAAAACCCGAAAAAGGCAAAGCTCGGCCAGAACCTGAAATACGATATGAGTGTGCTCGCCCGCCACGGCATCGAGCTCAACGGTGTGGCTTATGACACCATGCTCGAATCCTATCTGATCGACGCAACCGGCAGTCGCCACGATATGGATACCCTGGCATTGAAATACCTGGGAGAGAAAACCATTCGTTTTGAGGAAATCGCCGGTAAGGGCGCGTCGCAACTGACCTTCAACCAGGTGGCTATCGAACAGGCGGCTCCCTATGCCGCAGAAGATGCCGATGTCACCCTGCGTCTGCACCAGATCCTGTGGCCGAAGCTGGCGGCCGAACCGGGTTTGAGGGACGTCTTTGAAACCATCGAGATGCCCCTGGTCCCGGTGTTGTCCACCATCGAGCGCAATGGTGCCCTGGTGGATGCCGGCAGGCTGGCATCCCAGAGTCGGCAACTGGGGCAACGAATCGAGGAACTGGAACGGGAGGCCTATGATCTGGCTGGCCAGGAATTCAACCTGAGTTCGCCCAAGCAGTTGGCAGAAATCCTGTTTGACAAATTGAAGATCCCGGTGGGTAAAAAAACCGCCAAGGGCGCCGCATCGACACGAGAGGAAGTGTTGCAGGACCTTGCCCTGGATTACCCACTGCCCCGGGTCTTACTGGAGCATCGGGGACTGGCCAAGCTCAAGTCCACCTACACTGACAAGCTGCCGAGGATGATCAACCCGGGCACCGGCCGAATCCACACCTCCTACCACCAGGCCGGTACCGCCACTGGGCGCCTGTCATCCTCGGATCCCAATCTGCAGAATATTCCCGTTCGCAGCGAGGAAGGTCGAAGAATCCGCCAGGCCTTTGTCGCCGGTGAGGGCTGCAAAATCCTGGCGGCGGACTATTCCCAGATAGAGCTGAGGATCATGGCCCACCTGTCAGGGGACAAGGGTCTTTGCGATGCCTTCAGTCATGGCCTGGATGTGCACCGGGCTACCGCCGCCGAGGTCTTCGACGTAGCGCTGGACCAGGTCAGTCTGGAACAGCGACGCAATGCCAAGGCCATTAATTTCGGCCTGATTTACGGCATGTCCGCCTTCGGCCTGGCCCGGCAGTTGCGCATCGGTCGCACCCAGGCGCAGCAGTACATCGACCAGTATTTCAGCCGTTATCCCGGTGTCGCTGCCTATATGGAAAACACACGGACCCGGGCTCGGGAAATGGGTTATGTGGAAACACTGTTTGGTCGTCGGCTTTACCTGCCCCAGATAAAGGCCGCCAACGGGATGCAGCGGCAGGCTGCAGAACGTACGGCCATTAACGCCCCCATGCAGGGTACGGCGGCCGATATTATCAAGCGGGCGATGATTGCCGTTCACCACTGGCTGCAGGCTGAAGGCGCTCAGACGCGCATGATCATGCAGGTACACGACGAGCTGGTCTTTGAAGTGCCCCGGAAGGAGGTCGCCGCGGTGCAGGACGCTGTGGCCAGGTTGATGTCCTCGTCGGCGTCGCTCGATGTACCGCTGCTGGTGGACATCGGCGTCGGCAATAACTGGGACGAGGCACATTAAAGCCGGTCTGATCGACCATTGCCGGGTAACGCCCGGCCCAAGTCGAAAAAACTGACTGGCCAACAAGGAACTCCGCTGGAAATCCAGGGTCAAAAACGTTGCAAGCCGCGCTTATTTCCCCAAGCAAACCCGAGCAAAGCTTGCAGCCCAACAGCAGTAAATCTGGCCCTGGCACCTCCCACATCCTGTCAGGGCTTTTTTTTGAAAAATTTTTAATATCTGCTGAACTTTATAAAATCGGGTCAGTCTCAATAAGCGGTTAATGTCTCCCTCTTCGTTGTGAGCAAGGCCGGGAATCCTCCTCCCCCTCTTGGTTTATCCCGGTCAACGATGTTACCGGCGCCTCTGGCGCCGGTTTTTTTTGTCTTCAACCGACAGAGATTTCGTCGTCCGGCTCCGTCTCGTTGGGCTCCAGCCACTGGCGCAGTTGCTCGGTGAGTTCATCGATACCCGTATTGCGGTGCGCAGAGAAGGTCTGGGCGCTGATGTTATCAAGGTCGCGTCTGCGGATTTCTTTCTGAACTTCCTGGAGGGTATTCATGGCCGGTCCGTGGCCAAGCTTGTCAGACTTGGTCAGCAGGATATGCACCGGCAAATTACTTTCAGCTGCCCATTGCAGCATTTGCCAGTCGACGGATCGCAATGGATGCCGGATGTCCATCAATAGCACCAGGGCCTTCAGGGACCGGCGGTGATGCAGGTAATCGGCCAAATTGCGGTCCCACTCCTCCTTCATGGTCTTCGATACCTTGGCAAAACCATAGCCGGGCAGATCTACCAGTCGTGCACTGGTTGACAGTGAGAAGAAATTGATGAGTCGTGTGCGGCCGGGAGTCTTGCTGATCCGGGTCAGTTTCCTCTTGCCGGTGAGAGCATTTATGGCACTGGATTTACCCGCGTTGGAACGGCCGGCAAACGCTACTTCGCTGCCGATGTCCGGGGGGCACTGGGGCAGGGTAGCGGCGCTTCTCATGAACAGCGCACTGGAAAATTTCAGTGGGGACTTGGTAGTCGGCATTGTCAGGACAGCCAAATAAACCTGGCCATAGTATAGCGTTTAAGCCGGGCCAGGGATTGGTATATAATGCGCCGGATAAGGGGAGGCGAAGACGGCGTCTCATCATTCTGGAAAAATATAATCTCCAGAGTTATCAATGTTGGATTAGTCGATGAAAAAATTAATAACAACGTTTGCAGTTTCCCTGGGAATGTTAATGGCACCTGTGTGCCTTGCCGCCGGTGATGCCGCAGCAGGAGAGAAGCAGGCCGCGGCCTGTGGTGCCTGCCATGGAGCCGACGGCAACAGCGCCGTGCCAAATTTCCCCAAATTGGCCAATCTGGGTGAAAAATACCTGCACAAGCAATTGCGGGATATCCAGTCGGGAAACCGCGTCGTCATGGAGATGGCGGGTCAACTGGATGGCAAATCGGATCAGGAACTCGCCGATCTGGCTGCATTCTATGATTCCAGGACTCGACAATTGTCCGGCGCAAAAGACAAGAAGCTGGAATTGGGTGAAAAGACATTCCGTGGTGGTAACATCGACACCGGAGTGCCCGCCTGTACCGGCTGCCATTCGCCCCATGCCAATGGCAATGCCCCCGCAGGGTTTCCTGCCCTGGGGGGCCAGCACGCCGCCTATCTGGCCAAGCAGCTTAGGGCTTTTAGAACGGCATACCACGACCCGGAAGATCCTGCCGGTCGTAATAATGACGGAGACAACAAAATAATGCGTGGCGTAGCGGCGCACATGTCCGACCAGGAAATAGATGCCGTGGCCAACTTTATTGCCGGTCTGCAGTAATTCCACTTCAACATCGGTGCAAAAGAGGGCGGCCTGCGCCGCCCTCTTTTGCCTGGTTACTTGTTGCTAACACTCGTTGCACGGTTACTTGCGCAGTTGTATGGAACCTGAATAATAGCCACTGTCTATAAGAGGGGCTTTGGTGGCGACCATGGTCGGGGGCAGAATCAGTCTGGCTAGTAGCCAGCTTGCCATTGCTGACAGGCCGACCGCTGTCGCCATCGAATCTTTATAGCTGCTCAACCCAAACAAATGAGGATGCCATGAAATTTATCACCAGGGTCTTGATGGCCTGCCTTTTCCTTGCAATAGCAGCCTGCGAAGCTGATACCGGCTCGGGGAGCAACAGTACCGTGGAAAGCAGCGTAGCGGCGACGACCGAATCCAGAGACGATTCGCTACCGGAACCCTCCAGCAATTCCCAGAAAACTGCATCCGCCACTCCGAACCCCGCCACTCCCAGCGATGAGGCCAGGACCTACCGGGCAGGTACAGATTACATAGAACTGACGCCACCGGTGCCGACGGTGGATCGCAACCACATAGAGGTGACCGAAGTCTTCTGGTATGGCTGTAGCCACTGTTTCGTATTCGAGCCCATTGTCCACAAGTGGTATACCAATCTGCCGGCAGATGTGAATTTTCAGAGAAGTCCGGCCATGTGGGACAAGGGCGGCGTCATGGAACGCCATGCTCGAATGTTCTACACCGCCAAGGCCCTGGGGGTGCTGGACCGGATGCACCAGAAAATATTTGATGCGATGAATCTGAAAAAAGTGAAATTTCAGTCAGAAGCGGAAATAGCGGACTTTTTCGTGGAAAACGGCGTTGACAGGGATGTTTTTAACAAGACCTTCAACTCCTTTGGTGTTACCAGTGCTGTCAAGCAGGCGGAAGCCCGCCAGCGCAGTTACCAGATTCAGGGCACCCCTGAACTGATTGTCAATGGCAAGTATCGGGTAACAGGACGTCTGGCAGGCAACCACGAGGATATGTTAAAGATAGCCGAATACCTGATTAAAAAGGAACGGGGAAATAACCAGGGGTCATAGCCGTTACTTTCCCCGGGCCTGTTCGTTGCAATACTCTGGATTGAAGCCGGAATAGCTCAGTTCGGTAGAGCAGCGCATTCGTAATGCGTTGGTCGGAGGTTCAAATCCTCTTTCCGGCACCAGCCAGATATTTCCATGGCGGCGACCCTGATATTCACGGTTGAAACCGGCTTCATGGTTACAGGTGGTTCCCCGGAGGCGGAACCGGAGTTCAGCTTAACCGGAGGGTCAGGATTTCAGACGGCCAGCTGCTAATGCGAGAATCACCAGATCTGTTCGGCAATGACTGCCTGGTGGCAACCGGATCTGGCGCTTTAAGCTATCAAGTATGATAAACAAATTGGTTAGATAAGCATTATAGCTTCGCTGTGCCCTGACGGTGCCGGCCGGCTTAGCGTTTCTCTGAAAATGGTTTTGGTAATCGCTGTTGGAAAGCCCCTCCTTACAGCTAAAAAGTATACCCTCCAGAATAAAGTGACTAAGCTTTGCGGATAGAGGCGGGTTGAAATTAGAAAAGGCAAGAGGTCTGACCGGCTTAGGTTTTTTTGCAACCCGGCGGCAATATCCCGATTACCCGTAAGAATAGATTCAATCAGCTGTCACAGGTGCATCCTGACTGCATTGACTTTTGGCAGCAAACCCGGCTATTTCAATGGTGAAAATACCGGGCCAATATCAGGAGTAACGAAAATGCTGGAAGTAATCAATCCCTACAACGGGGAAATCATAGATACCGTTGCCTTGTCGTCATGGCAACAAATCGATGCCATGCTGGAAACTGCCAGCGACCTTTTCAGGGACAGGGACCGCTGGCTGTCGACACCGGAGCGCATAGCCATTCTGCAGCGCACCGGGGACATCATGAAGGGACGTTTTGACGAACTGGCTCTGGGCATAGCTCGTGAAGGCGGCAAACCCCTGGTGGATGCCCGGGTCGAGGTAACCCGGGCCATCGATGGTGTACACCTCTGTATTTCGGAACTGGGCCATCTCGGCGGTACACAGGTGCCCCTGGACCTCACGGCTGCCGGTGCCGGCCGGGCGGCTTTTACCTTTCGCGAGCCCATTGGCCCGGTAGTGGCAGTATCAGCATTCAATCACCCCCTTAACCTGATCGTGCACCAGGTGGCGCCGGCGGTGGCCGTGGGCTGCCCGGTGATCGTCAAGCCGGCCAATGACACGCCCCTTTCCGCAAGAACCTTTGTCGAAATACTTCATCAGGCCGGTTTGCCTGAGGACTGGTGTCGCTGTGTGTCAACCGACCGGGTTTCCGGCGAAAAGCTGGTCACCGATCCCCGGGTTGCTTTCTTTTCCTTTATCGGTTCGGCCCAGGTGGGCTGGATGCTGCGTTCGAAGCTGGCACCTGGTACTCGCTGTGCCCTGGAGCACGGCGGTGTCGCACCGGTGATTGTCGATGAATCCGCCAATATGGAGACCATGCTTCCGGCGTTACTCAAGGGTGGTTTTTATCATGCCGGTCAGGTCTGCGTTTCGGTACAGCGGGTGTTCGCCCCTCGAAGTATCGCCAGTGAACTGGCGCAGCGTCTGGCGGAGGGCGCGGAAAAACTGGTGGTTGGCGATGCCACCCGGGAGGAAACCCAGGTGGGACCGCTGATCAGAAACCGCGAGGTCGATCGGGTCGCCGAGTGGGTTGACGAGGCCGTGGCCAGTGGTGCCCGGGCACTCTGTGGTGGAAAAAAACTGGGACCAAGCACCTACTCGGCCACCGTATTACTGGACCCTCCGGCGGACGCCAGGGTCTCCAGGCAGGAGGTCTTCGGCCCGGTGGTCTGCATTTACAGTTATGACAGTATCGACGACGCTCTGGCCCAGGCCAACAGCCTGCCCTTCGCCTTCCAGGCCGCCTGTTTTACCAACCGGCTCGACACCGCCCTGAAATGTATCAACAGGCTTGACGCCACAGCGGTCATGGTCAATGACCACACTGCCTTCAGGGTGGACTGGATGCCTTTTGCCGGCGCCCGGCAGTCGGGATATGGCATCGGTGGTATCGGCCATACCATGCACGATATGACCCGGGAAAAAATGATGGTGCTGAATAATTTCAGCGGTGCCTAGGAGGCTGGCGGACTTAAGTCTGTTCTACTGTGGAAAAGCCGCATTTGGCCTTTTTTGAGCAATTCCTCGTTAAATAGCGTTGCTATTCGCCTCAAAATTGCACAAATGATTATTCAAAGCGAAACGTCGCACCGCGGACTTTCCCTCGCTACAAATGCTTAGGTCCGACAGGCTCCAGGACGGCCCAACCACTATCGACGCCGGCTTGCAGTGGCTTAATCCGGATTGGGGACCGGGCCTGCACGCGGCCGGTTTTTTCTTTATTTGCATTGGACCGGGCAGTAGAATTGCGCACTTTTCGCATATCCCTGAAGGATTTCCATGAAACCTGATAGCAAACCGGTGAATCCCAATTTTTCCTCCGGGCCCTGTAGCAAGCGACCCGGATATGCTCTAACGGCGCTCAATACTGCGACGCTGGGCAGGTCCCATCGCTCAAGCATAGGCAAGGCGGAACTGGCGAGGGCCTGTACCGAAACCGCTGAAATTCTCGGTTTGCCGGCAGGATACCGCGTTGGCGTGGTGCCGGCCTCGGATACCGGAGCGGTGGAAATGGCCCTCTGGTCCCTGCTCGGGCCCCGGCCGGTGGATGTATTTGCCTGGGAATCATTTGGCCAGGGCTGGATTACCGATGTGGTCAAGCAGCTAAAGCTGGACAGGGTCAATGTCTATACCGCCGACTATGGCCAGTTGCCGGACCTGGGACTGGCTAATCCCGACCACGATCAGGTCTTTACCTGGAATGGCACCACCTCCGGGGTGAAGGTTGCCAACGGCGACTGGATTGCCGATGACCGTCAGGGCCTGACCATCTGTGATGCGACCTCCGCCGTGTTTGCCATGGAGATGCCCTGGGAAAAGCTGGATGTCGTCACTTTCAGCTGGCAAAAGGTGCTCGGTGGCGAGGGTGCTCACGGGATGCTGGTGCTGGGACCCCGCGCTGTGACGCGACTGGAGAGCTACACACCACCCTGGCCCTTGCCCAAGATTTTCCGCATGACCAAGGGCGGAAAACTGATGGAGGGCATCTTTCGGGGCGAAACTATCAATACTCCGTCCATGCTTTGTGTCGCCGACTACCTGGATGCCCTGGCCTGGGTCAGTCGTATTGGCGGCAAGCAAGCGGCTATAGCCCGTTCCGAGGCCAATCTGGCTGCGATCGAGGCCTTTGTCGATGCGCGTCCATGGGTGAATTTCCTGGCTGCGACCAAGCCCATCCGCTCCAATACCAGCGTCTGCCTGACCCTCGACCTGACCGAGGACAAGGTCAAGCAGGTGGTCAAGTTACTGCAACAGGAGGGTGTCGCCTACGACATCGGTGCCTACCGGGACGCGCCGGCGGGGCTTCGCATCTGGTGTGGTTCCACCATAGATGTCGAGAATATTGAGCGGTTGATGCCCTGGCTGGAATGGGCCTACAACGAAGTGAAATAACACCGGCCTAATCGCCGGCAAAGAAGCTGATTAAAGGTAGTAGAGAACATGTTCAAAGTGCGTACATACAATAAGATTTCACCCCTGGGTCTGGAGCGTTTCCCCCGGGGAAAATACGAAATTGCCAGCGAGTTCAGCCAGCCCGATGCCTATATGCTGCGCAGTCACAAGCTCCATGACGAGCCCCTGCCGGACAGCGTTGTCGCAGTCGCCCGGGCCGGGGCCGGCACCAACAATATTCCGGTCAGGGACTACAGCGGCAAGGGCGTGGTGGTGTTCAATACTCCAGGCGCCAATGCCAATGCCGTCAAGGAACTGATCGCCGCCGCCCTGTTTCTGGCCTCTCGGGACATCTATGGCGGCCTGAACTATGTACAGGGACTGACAGACATCACCGATGCCGGGGAGATGTCAAGCTTGCTGGAAAAGGAAAAAAAGCGGTTTGCCGGAACCGAGCTCTATGGCAAGACCCTGGGCGTGGTCGGACTCGGCGCCATCGGTTCCATGGTCGCCAACATGGCCCTGGGTTTTGGTATGCATGTAGTCGGTTTTGACCCGGCCATTTCGGTGGAGGCGGCCTGGCAACTGTCGAGTCAGGTGGAAAAAATGGAGAACCTGCAGACCCTGTTGGGTCGCTCCGATTACGTTACCCTGCATATTCCCGCCATTGCCGCCACCCGCAACCTGATCAACAGGGATACGCTCCGTTACTGCCGGCCCGGCGCCAAAATGCTTAACTTTGCCCGGGCTGAAATTGTCGAGACTGCAGCGTTGATCGAGGCTCTGGACCGGGGCGCGCTGGGCGGCTACGTCGCCGATTTCCCGGAGCCCGCATTGCTGGGTCGCAAAAACGTGCTGCTGACGCCCCACATCGGCGCCAGTACCAGCGAGGCCGAGGATAACTGCGCCATGATGGCGGCTGACCAGCTTATGGAATTTCTGGAGAATGGCAATATCAAGAATTCGGTCAATTTCCCCACCACCTACATGGCTCGCAACGGTGGCTACCGTCTGACTTTCAGTAACAACAATGTGCCCAAAGTACTGGGCAGTGTCCTGGCCATTTTGTCCGAAAGCAACAATAACGTCATCGACCTGGTCAACAAGAGTCGGGAAGAAATTGCCTATAACATTATCGATGTCCAGGATCAGCCGGATGCTGCGACCATTGACCGGATTCGCGGAGTCGAAGGTGTAATCAGGGTTCGAATACTTTAACGCCCGTAAACAGGCTCTGGCCGCTTCCAGGCCACCAATGCTGAGGAATATCCCCGGATGAAAACCCGGGGATTTTTTTAAAACCCGGACCCGCCCTTGCACGCTTCACATCGCCTGGCGCCGTGATCATCGAATCCATTTCAATGAAGATTGCCAACGGATTCCGCCGCCATCAGTGTTGACACTTCCATATCCAGTGATTCCATGGCGGCACGGACAACTTCAGGATCCTGTTTCTGGATACAGATATGCACCTGGCGAACGGCCCGCTCCAGATCGGCCATCTTGAACAGACCGGCGATACCCAGCAGTTGGTGAACGTTGTCCCGCAGGGCCTCCTCCTGCCCCGCAGCCAGGGCATCGGCTGCGGCAATGGTCAGCTTGCGGATCTCCTTGCAGAAAAGCTCCCTGGATAGCATTGCAGAAGGCCTGGCGCCGGGGGCAGCGGTAATCTCGGCGCCACCGGTCAATTGCTGAATGGTTTTCAGCAGCCTGGCTTCATTGAGGGGCTTGAATACCAGTTCATTGGCGCCGGATCTGAAAATTTCCTCTTCCTCCTGCTTCAATACGTCGGCAGTCAGCATGATGACCGGGGTGTCGCGGTTGATACACTCACTGTTGCGAATTTCCCTCACCACCTCGACGCCATTCATTTCCGGCATGTGGACATCGAGCAATATGATGTCATAGCTCTCCCTGTTGACATGGACAATGGCCTCCCGGCCATTCTTTACCAGGTCGCAACGGGCGCCCGACTGGCTGAGCAAGGTCTCCAGCAGCAGTCCATTGAAGTCATTGTCCTCGGCGATGAGAATCGACAACCGGTCCAGTGTCCGAGCTGACATCGTGTCTGTGGCCGAGGCGAGCCTGCCGGTCAGGGCAAACTTCAGTTCCGCCAGTGTAGGGGGCTTTCCGATGAAACTGATGGGCTCCAGGCTCTGACGCAGGTCGGTAACCAGAGACATGCCCCCCTCCTCGAGCCGGGTCAGCACCAGGATTGGCACCGGGGTCAGGTCCCGCAGCCTTTGTAAATGTAACTGGGCGTTTGCCGATGGCTGGGTTACCGGGTTGGAGTAGATCACCATGTCGGGCGTCATTTCGTCGGGAGTAATGGCCAGGTCGTCAAAGCTTTCACAGGAGATGATATGGTCTACCTGACGGGAGAGCAGATGTTCCAGTGCTTCCCGTGAAAGGGGATTGGGGTCATAGAGGAGGATATTTCCGGAACAGGATGGCTGGGGGGCGGTTTCCTCCGTGACACTGCCTCTGGCCAGGGGCAGCGTTACGGTAAAGCATGAGCCCCGGCCCACGGTGGAGTTCAGGGCAATTTTGCCCCCCATCAGGGAGACCAGGTTATTAACAATGGCGAGACCGAGACCGGTGCCGCCAAAACGGCGGGATATGGAATTGTCCGCCTGGGTAAAGGCATCGAATACCTGTTGCCTTACATTATCGGCGATGCCGATACCGGTATCCTGGACCTGGATGGTAATCCTGGCATCTGACCTGGAACTGGAGTGCCTCAGTACACGTACCAGTACATAGCCTTCGTCGGTAAACTTGATGGCATTGGAAATGAGGTTAAAGACAATCTGGCGAATACGCAGGCTGTCCCCCTCGAGTGCCAGGGGCACCTCCGGAGAGATGTCCAGAATCAGTTCCAGGCCCTTGGCATGGGCGCTGGGGGCCATCAGGGAAACCGGGTTTTCAATGCAGTCGGCCAGATCCATGGGCCTGGATTCCAGCTCCACATTGCCGGACTGCAGTCGGGTTATGGCCAGAATATCGTCAATCAGTTGCAGCAATTGACGCGCGGCCTGGTCGATGATGGCGCAATAGCGTTTGTCATTGGTGCTCAGATCGGATTCGCTCAACAGGCGAATAAAGCCCTGAATGGCGGTAATCGGGGTGCGCAATTCATGGCTCATCTGGGCCAGAAAGTCGCCCTTGGCCTTGTTGCCCGCCTCGGCCTCCTGGCGGGCCCTGTCCAGAAGTTCATTTTTCTTGCGAAGATCATTCAGGGTCGATTGCAATTTTACGGTGGCGAAATCCACCTGTTTTTCCAGGCTGTTCCTGCTGGCAGCCACCGATGCTGCCAGGTGGTTGATGCCTCTTGCCAGGTCGGCCAGTTCATCCCGGGTGGTGGCCTCGACCCGGGTCGACAGATCGCCCTTTTGCATTTCCCGAACAGCCCGGGTGAGGCGGGTCAGTGGTCGAACCACGGTGATGCCCAGATACCAGCTGAGCAGGCCGGTAATTATCAGGATAGCAAAGCCGATACCCAGGTTTTCCCTGAGCAGCTCCCGGCCCCTGGCTATGCTGATAGAGCGGTCCATGGCGACAAGCACCAGACCTATCATTTCCGTCGGCGCCGATGTGTTGCGCTCCTCGGCGTAATCACTGACATCCAGACCGGCCAGGAAAACCGGGCGTTCAAAATAGAGGTATCTGCCATCCGCCGACTGGTATTCCTGGCGTTCGGGATGCTGCGGTATGTCCGAAAAGCCGGGACTGGTGGCCAGGGGATGTCGTTCAGGGTCCAGAAAGGCGACGCCATGGAGGCCGGTTATCCGATGAGCCGAGGATGCCAGAGAAGCCAGCAAATCCCGATTGCCGGAGTACAGGGCAAAATCGGAAATTGTGGCCAGGTAATCGGCTGTGCTGCGTCCGGACATCTGCAGTGACTGCTCGATTTCCCTGTGTTCAGAGCGAATGATATGGAAGGTCAGCACCAGGGTGATCGCTACCAGCGGCAGAATGGTGAGTACCATCAGGCGGCGGGTGATGGACTGGCGCAACAGGTTGAGAGGATTCAGAGTCATCGATCTGTAAGCTTTATTTTATCCAGTTCATCGATCAGTTGATTGGTAGCAGGCAGTTTAATCCCCAGGGAACGGGCGACGGCGGCATTGGTCAATAATTGGTAATAGGCAGGAAAATAACTGGCGAACGATAGCCTGTCTGCGCCCTGAAGCCAACCGGCAACAAGCTCACCCCCCTGCCTGCCGATATCAGCCGGGGACGAGAAAATCGAGATCAGCGCCCCGGCCTCGGTATAGGATCGGGAAAAACCGATAACCGGAATATGCCGCCGATAGCTGAGGTACAGGACCCATTTGGCGATGCTGCGATTGAATACGGACTGATCGGGAATGGCCACAAACAGCTCGGATTTGTCGATGACGGGGGTTATGACCGCAATCGGATTTTTGTCCTGGTTGAGGGTGGCCTGATTCAGGTGCAGATGCTGTTTTTCCACTGCATCAGAGAAGCCTCGGCTGTGGACTGTCGAGGTCGGACCGAAGACGGTGCCGATTTCATGAACCCCAGGCTTGATCAACCTGGCCAGGGCAATGAGGCGGTCGAAGGGCTGGTCGATAAAGACCGCTGCTCGAGGCGTGGTGCCGCCCGGATACTCCTGAAGCAGTTGTTGCCAGGTGAGGCTGGGTATAAACAGGCTGAGCAACGGGGATCGTGGCCAATGTTGCAGGGCGTGGCGAGTGGCTTCAACGCCAACGGCCACCAGGAGTTCACCGGCCATCGGTTCGGCCATTGCTCCTTGCCGCACGTCGAACCGCGCTATGGCCGGGTTGAGGTCCTGCCTGGCGAGTTCACTCACCAGAGCCTGCTCTACCAGTTTCGAGTAGGTTGAATTACCAGCGAAAAGCAGCTGTACCCGGGCATCCTTAACCGGTTGGGCCTGTACTGCAGCGGTCCATGCGATGGCGCACAGCCAAATCAAGGCCGACAGCAGCAGAGTCCCTCTGCATTTCATTGCCTTTCGCCTCCTGGCGCTCTTCGGTGACACCTGTAATTGTGCACGAAATCCTTTGAAATCAATAATCAGGATCTGATTTCGGAGTCAAGCACTGTTAGTGCAGCTTGATTTCGACTTGCAGGTACAGTCGAGTCTGGAACAGGTTGTTGTCGTTGTATTCCGAATAGGTATCCCCCAGGTTCTGGGCGATCAACCTGACATTGCCCTCGTCATCGCCAAAAGGAAAACGGTAGCTGATCTGTGCATCGACCCGAGTGAAGCTGTCTATGCTGTCGCCATCGGCCCAGCGAACCGGTGATTGATGGTACAGGAAAACCGACCCGGACCAGTTGCCGCCAAATTTCTGATTAACCAGAATGCCACCCGAGTGACGGGCCATGCGGTCATCGAAATCGCGGTATTCCGGTACCGGTCCCAGTCGGTCAAGGCGCCTGCTGTCCAGATCCAGATGGGTGTAGTGGAGCCGCAACAGGGTGCCCTGAATCGGCCGGTACGACATCTGCAGTTCCAGGCCGTTGGTATTCCACTCGGCACTGTTGGCGGTGACAGACTGGTAGGGATCAAACAGGGAGGTGGGTGAATCGGTGGGGATCTGGTAGTCGTCGAGGCCATTGCGAACCTCTTCCCGAAACAGGCCAATATCAAGGCTCAGCCCCGTTTCCGGCCAGAAGCCGATATAGCTGAGTTCGTAACGGTCCAGGGTCTCCTCGCCGAGATGGTCACCCGCCTGCCGAAATGCCTCAAAGACAAAGTCGTCAAAACGGCCGACGTTAAATTCATTGGCTTCCACCAGGGAAGGCGCGCGGTTGCCCCGGGCATAGGCTGCCCGCAATGTCTGGCCAGGATCGATAAAATAGTTGGCCGAAACCCTGGGCGACACCAGGGTGCCGACAAAGGTATCTTCCATCATGAGGCCGGCATTGATCATCAGGGATCGGGACGGCTGCCATTCTCCCTGGCCAAACAGCCGAAAGGCGTGTTCATCGATGCAGTCATTCCGGCCAAACAGGGCTTCTCCCTGAACCTGTTCAACACGGCCGCCCAGCCCCCAGACCATGCGCAAGCGGTTGCTGAATTGCAGCTGTTGTTCCAATTCGATGTCGTAGCGCTCGGAGCGAATGTGACGAAACCCCTCGATCACGTCGTGATCCAGTAGCGGCAGCAGGTCGGCGATAACGGTGGAATCCGTGCCAAATTGGGCGGCGAAATCATCGATAAGCGCATCGGGTACCGGGTCCAGCTGGCGAATAAAAGCCGCCGTTTCGGCATCGAGGCCAATCAGCGACCACACGGGACCCAGGTTGACAAAGTTGTCGCCTGTCAGCAGGTTGTGATAGCCGTGAATTTTGATTTCGTTGCCTGAAGGCATGACGTGGGTCCACTTCAGGGACTGGAAGCTGCCCTCCAGTTGCGCCGGGGCGAATTCATCCGGGTGGTCGGCATCGCCCCAGCCGATATGGCTGTGAGAAAAGCCCAGTTGCAGATCCAGGACATCGCTGAGATTGGGGGTGTAAATTCCGCGGAAATTGCTCTGTATGGCCTCCTCGCCGTCTTCCAGACGTCCCGACGGTACTGACGGAAAACCGCTGTTGTGGCGGTAATCCAGCGTCATCTGGTAGTTCATGTTGGCCGCCATGTTCTCGTAATGCAGGGTGGCGTTGCGGGTGGAGAGATCACCACCGGTCAGGTTGACGGCGAGGCCATCGGCCCGCACCGGTTTGCGGGTGACGATATTGACGGCCCCGGTAAAGGCGTTGGAACCGTGGGCCGGAGCGCTTGAACCCCGCGCAATTTCGATATATTCGACATCGGACAGGGCAATTCCCAGGGTGCCCCAGTTGACCGCAGATAACAGTGGCTCGTAAACCGAACGGCCGTCGACCATGACTTCCATGTGGTTGGGAAATTCCCGGCCGATGCCGTGGTAACTGATACCAAAACGGTGGTTATTGATGTAGTAGGCCTGGAACCCCGGAACCAGGCGAAACACGTCGACCCAGGTCTGGGCGCCGGCGTCCTCGATCAATTCCCGGTCGACGACGGTGACGCTGACCGGGGTCTGATTGCTCCCCTGAAGCATTCTGGAAGCAAAGGTAACGGCTGGAATCTCGCCGAAAACATCCTCTTCCGACAACAGGGAATCATCGGCAGTTGCACTGGCCAGGGGTATGGCGAGAATAAAAAAAGCGGAAAGTTGAAACTGGCTGGCTCGAATCGTCATGTTGTCAATGGCCTTTGTTATTAGATCCATGTTGTTTTATTCGAGAACAAATTCCATGATAGCCATTTTTTCAAGTCCACGCGCCGCAAATAGCGGGGAAAAAGATCAAAAACCACTGTAATCAGCGGTGCCCGGCGGCAGACAGAGGGTGCCGGACGGTGGGGAATGCCCCTTTGGCCACCACCCCGTGTCCCCGGTAATACCCGGCTTCAGGAAGTTGGAATGAGTATCGAACATCAGCGACGAGAATACCGCCATGGCAGACTGACCCGGGCCTCCCTCCGGGACTGCCCCTTTGACCAGTTTCAACTCTGGCTCGATCAGACGGTCGACTCCGAGATCAGTGATCCGACGGCCATGTCCCTGGCCACAGTGAGCGCCGGGGGCCGGCCCTGGCAGCGGGTGGTACTGCTGAAGCGCTTCGACCGCAGGGGGTTTGTTTTTTACACCAACCTCGGCAGTCGCAAAGCCCTGGAAATTGCCGCCAATCCCCAGGTTTGCCTGCTCTTTCCATGGATGCCCATGGATCGCCAGGTCATTGTCGGCGGAATCGCCAGTCCCCTGGCCCGGGAGGATGTCCGCCAGTATTTTGCCACTCGCCCCAGGGGCAGTCAGTTGGCGGCCTGGGCTTCAAGGCAGAGCAGCGCCATCGACAACCGCCAGGCCCTCGAGGATCGCTACCGGCAAATGCAGGACAAATTTGCCGACACCGAGGTGCCGCTGCCGGATTTCTGGGGAGGATACCTGGTGCAGCCGGACAGTTTTGAATTCTGGCAGGGAGGTGAGACCCGTCTTCACGACCGCTTTACCTATATCCTTGATGACGCCGGTGCCTGGCAAATCAACCGATTGTCGCCATGACCATTGGGGCATCTGCCATTGTTCGACATCGCATACTTAATCACCCCGCGATAATGTAGAACACTGTCGCTGTTATTGAGGCTCCGATTTTCAGGCTTCCTGTTTCCGGGCACTGAACAGTTTGGCCCGGACCGTTTCCCGGTACTGGCCAGGTGTGGTGTGAAACTGGCGACTGAACAACCGGGTAAAGTAGGAAACATCCTGGTAACCGCTGTGAGCGGCGACTTCCTGAATGCTGAGATTGGTTTTTTTCAATAAATCCCGGGCATTTTTCAGTCGCAGGGATTGCAGGTAGTCCACCGGTGCCGTGCCCGCGGCCGATCTGAAGCGGCGATTAAAGCTGCGAATACTCATGCCAAACTGGCCGGCAACCGCCGGAATCGAAACCTTCCTGGGAAAGTTATCCTGCATCCATATCTGGGCCTGAAGAATGTCCTCGTCAGGATGTGACTCCACTTCCTCTGCCAGATAGCGATTGGGCTCGAAACTGTCGCGGATTTCATGGAAAAAATTTCGTTCCACATTGTTTGCCACCGGCCGGCCATACCAGCGAAAAATAATGTGAATCATTACCTCTGCCAGGGAATTGATACTGGCGGTGCAATAGATATTGCCCGCCTGGGTAATGAAATACTGACGCTTGAGTTCGACCACGGGAAAATCCCGCTGGAAGCGGTCAAAGTAATGCCAGTGGGTGGTGGCGGGCTTGCCGTCGAGCAGACCTGTTGCCGCGACAAAGCAGACCCCGGTGCCGACGGCGGTGATGATGGCGCCGGCGCCGTGTTGGGCCTTGAGCCATTCGAGACACTGGCTGTTTTGCAGGGCCTTGCGCGGATTGCGCCATTGGCCGGGCACAATCACCAGGTCGACATCGGGGCAGTCGGCAAAGGTGTGGGTCGGCTGTAACGAAAAACCGGAACAACTGTCAACGGCTTCCAGGCGGTCGGTGACCCCGTGAATGACCAGTTGCGGTCGTTGCAGACGCATGCCAAGCGCCGTGGCCTCGGCGGTTCTGAGCATCTCCAGTGGCAGCGTAGCACTGGTGGCCAGCAGATTGTCGGATAGCAACACCGCGACGCGATAGTACATATATACCCCTGTACGCTCCTGCATGAATAAATTGGCCGGATTGTTTGAATATATGGCCTGATCGCCCATTAAGCAACCGGTTAGTAGGCACTACACTTGAACGGATAAGTGAGATAACAGGAGATAACCGAAATGACGGCACTTCCGGTGGTGGTGGGTTACGGCGGCGTCAATGCCGCTGGCCGCAGTTCCTTTGACCAGGCCTATCGGCGCATGATTCTGGAGAGCCTGCCGGAAAAGGAGCGCCGGCGTACCCTGCTGGGGCTCGGGGCCATGATGGGCCTGATCAGCGGCGATTCTTCCGGCTATCGGGATAGTAATGGAGTCCAGATTACTGTGCCGGACCAGGCACTGGCCGATGCCGTGGTCAATGGCACGCTGATCCGCCGTATAGAAAAAGACCTGTTTGATCCGGATTCCGTGCCGATGCACAAAACGGTGACCCTGAGGGGTGCGGCGGACAAGAGTTTTCGCTTTGAAATTTCCAAACGGGATCTGCCCCAGCCGCTGCCGTCGAACTGGTTGCTCAGAGCCGTCGACAAGAATCACGTGGAGGTCACGGTCGATGGCAAGGGTGAGTGGTTGATCCACGCCCGCCGGGATTTTCCGGTCAAGGCCGCAGGTCAGCTGCCCCGTGGATTTGACCCGGGCGCCCACTACAATTCCCGGTTTCAGCCTCGAGGCCTGCAGATGGCCATTGTCGGCGCTTCCGATGCGGTGCATTCCATGGGCATTGGCTGGGATCGGGTCTGTTCCCGGGTGCATCCGGACGAGATCGGCGTCTACGCCAGCAGCGCTCTCAGCCAGATGAACGACGAGGCCTGGGGCGGGGTGCTCAAGTCCCGGCTCCAGGGTGTCCGGCCCAACTCCAAGCAGGTGCCCATGGCCCTGAACAGCATGCCGGCGGATTTCATCAATGCCTATGTGCTCGGCAGCCTCGGCCACACCGAGGCCATAGCCGGCGCCTGTGCCAGTTTCCTCTACAACCTGCAGGCGGCAATTCGAGATATCAGCCAGGGACGCCGCCGGGTGGCCATGGTCGGCGGTAGCGAAGCCCCCATTACCCACGAGGTCATGGACGGTTTCTTTTCCATGAGCGCACTGGCATCCGACGATGCCCTGTGCAAGATCGACGGCGTTTCGCCCACAGATCCTCGCCTCTACAGTCGCCCCTTTGGCAACAATGCCGGATTTGCCATGGGCGAATCCAGCCAGTACGTGATCCTGATGGACGACGCCCTGGCCATCGAACTGGGTGCCGACATTCACGGCGCCGTGCCGGCGGTGTTCATGGATGCCGACGGCTTCAAGAAGTCCATTTCCAGCACCGGGCCCGGCAACTACATCACCTTTGCCAAGACTGTCGGCATGGCCCGGGCCATCCTCGGCGATCACGCCCTGCGCCACAACAGCCTGGTCATGGCGCACGGCTCCAGTACGCCGTTGAACCGGGTGACGGAATCGGAAATCTTCGACCGCATCGCCCATACCTTTGGCATAAGTGACTGGCCGGTCTGTGCCGTCAAGGCCTACCTGGGACATTCCATGGCCACGGCCAGCGGTGATCAGTTCGCGGCCGCCATCGGCGCCATGCGCCACGGCTGGGTGCCGGGAATCAAGACCATCAATAGCGTCGCCCCGGATGTGCACCAGAAACGGCTGAAAATTCCTCTCTGGGACCTCAATGTTGGCCCCGACCGAATGAGCATGGCCTTTATCAATGCCAAGGGTTTCGGTGGCAACAATGCCACCGGCCTGTTGTTGTCGCCTACCTGCACCGAAGCCATGCTGCACAAACGCCACAAAAAAGACTGGAAGGAGTACCTTGCCCTGAGGGAGGCAACTCGCGAGGCGGCCGCCGCCTATGAGCAGAAGGTGGACCAGGGCGATTTCCAGGTAATCTATCGTTTTGGCGAGGGCATGATCGCCGAGGAACAGCTGCAAATATCCGAGGACGCTCTGACTGTGCCCGGATACGCCCATCCGGTTAAGCTGCACTACCATAACCCCTACAAGGACATGTTTTAAAATCCTTTATTCGCTGGATAAAATGTGCACAATGGTGCGCTCTCCGCGGCGGCTGGCAAGTTGCCGGTTACGCCAGATGGCAACCCTGGCTTTTACTCTGGATGAGCGCTTCATGGCAGTCGATTTTCCCTGTAATCCCTACCGGGCCGGAACAGCATTTACCACCGGGGTAATGGCGTGAACGCCCCCGAAAACCCGGACGTCTGGACTTCAGATCAGGCAGCGGAACTCTACGGTATTCGCGAGTGGGGCGACGGCCTGTTCGATGTTGCCGACAACGGTGACGTCACGGTGGCCACCACCTTCGGTGGCCGAAGGGTACAGGTACCCCTGCTGGAAATAGCCCAGGGCCTGGAACAGCGGGGCCTGGAAATGCCGGTGTTGTTGCGCATAGAAAACCACCTGAATACCGCCATCAGCCGCATCAACGAGACCTTTGCCGCTGCCATTGCCGGCGGCAATTACCAGGGCCACTATCGGGGTGTGTTCCCGATCAAGGTCAACCAGCAGAGCCATATCGTCGAGCAGATTGCCCAGCACGGGGAAAAATATCACCACGGCCTCGAGGCCGGCAGCAAGGCGGAACTGCTGATTGCCATGTCGATGCTGCGGGACCCGGAGAGTCTCATCGTCTGCAACGGCTACAAGGACGTGGAATTCATCGATCTGGGCCTCCGGGCAGTTCAGCTGGGCATCTCCTGCTTCTTTGTGGTGGAGACACTGGCGGAACTGACGCTGATTATCCAGCGCAGCGGCGAACTGGGCATCGAGCCCCTGATCGGCGTTCGACTCAAGCTGTCCACCAAGGTGGACGGACACTGGAGCAACGACAGCGGTGATCGCAGCCTGTTCGGCCTCACCTCGATGCAACTGATCGAGGTCGTGGACAACCTCAAGGCCGCCGGCATGCTGCACTGCCTGCGATTGTTGCACTTCCACCTGGGCTCCCAGATTCCTAACATTCGCAATATTCGCAGCGGAGTTCAGGAAGCGTGCTGCTTTTATATTGACCTGGTTCGCGAAGGTGCGCCCCTGGGTTACCTGGATCTCGGTGGTGGTCTGGCGGTGGATTACGACGGCTCCAGGGCCAACAACCCCCAGAGCCGCAACTACAGTCTTAACGAGTACTGTATCGATGTGGTCGAGGCCATTCAGGAATCCCTGGACCCCCAGGGCATTGCCCATCCCCACATCGTTTCC
>QJWQ01000059.1 GCA_003235325.1 Gammaproteobacteria bacterium
AGCATTTTTTCCGTCAGGATGAAAGGGATCGGAATTGCTGACACCTTCATCACCACCGAGCATGTAGGAAATTCCGAGCTTCGTGGCTTTATAGTCTTTCTTCTCCATCAGGGCTCCGCCCATCTCCATCCAGGTGCCATCGTTGCACATGGGCGCCTTGTCGCCGGGCATGGTGCTCGGCAGACAGACCCAGCCATTGCTGCCCTCCGCGAGCACTTCGCCGTTATAGATGACCGTGGCATTGGCACTGACCATGGAAGGGGCAGCGGACCTGGCCCGGTCGATCAGGGTCTGTTTGTCCTCGTCGGCTGTGGCCATTTGGGTGCCGCTGATGAGCAGGCCGGACAGTAGCAGGGTGGCTGAAAGGGAATGTGCTTTCATCTAATACTCCGAAAGTAAGGGAATGGCGGTGGTTTGAGTCTTGAAAACCGGAAAGGTCGCAGGGTTGCTGCCGCCTTTACCGGTCCATGGTACCCCACTTCTAGCAACAGGGGTGGGTGTCGGCAAAGGGTTTCCTGGTCTTCCGATAATTTGATCAACAAGAATTCAACAAACCAATTGATCGGGCCGAAACTCCCAGTGGAACCCCAATATCAGGTTCCTCTGACGCTATCGCCGCTTGTCCTGCCTGTCCTGCGCTGCCTGCAACAGTCTGCCCAGACTACCCGCCGGTTTGGCCGGGGTTGTGGCGGCACCGGCGGCTCTATTCTGCCGGTTTCGATGGTCATCCTGCCGCCTGCGGCCGGGCTTTGTCCCGGAATGATCTTTGCCTTTTTCCCGGGACAGGACATTGGCCGCAACGCCTTTGCCGGCGGCGTCTGTGGCGGTGGCATCGTCCAGGCGGCAACTGAGGGCAATCCGCTTGCGGTCAATATCCACTTCGACCACCTTGACTTTGACGATGTCGCCGGTTCTGACCACTTCCCGCGGGTCCTTGATATAGCGGTTGGCCAGTGCGGAGATATGGACCAGGCCGTCCTGGTGGACGCCGATATCGACGAAGGCACCAAAGTTGGTGACATTGGTGACCGTGCCTTCGAGCACCATGCCCGGCTCCAGGTCCTTGATCGTCTCTATCCCGGCGGTCAACGAGGCGGTCCTGAATTCGGGCCGGGGGTCGCGGCCGGGTTTGTCCAACTCGCGGATGATATCCACCACTGTCAGCTCGCCGAACTGGTCGTCGGTGAACTGTGATGGTTTCAGTGCTTGCAGTAAGCGGCTGTTGCCGATCAGTTGCTGCAGTTCACAGTTGCCAGCGGTTGCCATGCGCTTGACCACCGGGTAGGACTCCGGGTGCACCGCCGAGGCGTCCAGGGGGTTGTCGCTGTCGCGTATGCGCAGAAAACCCGCTGCCAGCTCAAAGGTCCTGGCGCCGAGTCCGGGCACTTTCTTTAATTGATCCCGGCTTCTGAAGGCGCCGTTGTGATCGCGAAAACTGACAATATTGTCGGCGGTGGTGGCGGTCAGGCCAGAGACCCGGCGTAGCAGGGGAGCGGAGGCGGTATTGACCTCGACGCCGACGGCGTTAACGCAGTCTTCCACCACCCGGTCCAGGTTTTGCGCCAGTTGCACCTGGCTGACATCGTGCTGGTATTGGCCGATACCGATGGACTTGGGCTCGATCTTTACCAGCTCCGCGAGGGGGTCCTGCAGGCGGCGGGCGATGGACACGGCGCCGCGAATGGTGACGTCCAGATCGGGAAATTCCCGTGCGGCGAATTCGGAGGCGGAATAGATCGAGGCGCCGCTTTCATTGACCATAACTTTTTGCAGGGACAGCGCCGGGTGCTTTTTCATCAGCTCCGCCACCAGGCTATCGGTTTCCCGGGAGGCAGTACCATTGCCGATGGCCACCAGCTCGACACCGTATTTTTGCGCCAGTTTGGCCAGGGTGTCGATGGCGCGGTCCCACTGGTTTTGCGGTGCATGGGGATAGATGGCGGTGTGGTCCAGGAGTTTGCCAGTGGCGTCGACCACAGCCACTTTGACCCCCGTGCGCAGGCCCGGGTCGAGGCCGATGGTGGCGCGCTGGCCGGCCGGCGCCGACAGCAACAGGTCTTTGAGATTGATGGCAAAGACGCGAATGGCTTCCAGTTCCGCGGCCTCCCGCAGGCTGCCCAGCAGGTCGGTTTCCAGCCGCGAATGGAGCTTGATGCGCCAGGTCCAGCGCACTACTTCCTCCAGCCAGGGGTCGGCGGGGCGGCCCCTGGATTCGATGCCGAAGCGTTCGGCAATGGCAAGTTCACAGGGGTGGCGCCGGTCGGGGTCGACCTCGACGTCCACTTTCAGATTGAGGAAACCCTCGCGACGGCCGCGAAACATGGCCAGTGCCCGGTGCGACGGCACGTTGGCCAGGGCCTCCCGGTGGTCAAAATAGTCCCGGAATTTGGCGGCCTCTGTTTCCTTGCCCGGGCTGACCACGGCGCTGAGTCGCGCATTGTCCCGAAGATAACGGCGCAGGTTGCCACTGAGCTCGGCGTCCTCGCTAAACCGTTCCATCAGGATATATTTGGCGCCCTCCAGGGCGGCCTTGACCGACCCGACGCCCTTGTCGGCATCGATAAAGCCTGCAGCTTCGGTGTCAGGGTCCAGTTGCGGATTGGCAAACAGGGCCTCCGCCAGGGGTTCCAACCCGGCCTCGATGGCGATCTGGCCCTTGGTGCGGCGCTTGGGCTTGTAGGGCAGGTACAGGTCTTCCAGGCGGGTTTTGGTGTCGGCGTCATTGATGGCTAGTGCCAGTTCCGGTGTCAGTTTGCCCTGCTCGGCGATGCTGTCGAGAATGGTCTGGCGCCGGGCTTCCAGTTCCCGCAGGTAATCCAGTCGCTCCTGCAGATAGCGCAACTGGGTGTCGTCCAGGGCACCGGTCTTTTCCTTTCGGTAGCGGGCGATAAAGGGCACCGTGGCGCCCTCGTCAAGCAGGGCCACGGTGGCCTCCACCTGCTGCAGCTGGACGTTGAGTTCCCGGGAAATTGTCGTCAGTATGTGCTTCACTCTTTGCTCCCAATCGAAAACCGCGCGGGATTATGGCGGAGACGATACCTGGAAGACAGCCTTGTTTTGGAGTTTTTTACATTCAGTCGCGGCAGGGGAAAGGGTTTTGGTGATATTTTACCGGGCACAAACTGACTATTCCGTCCGTGGCTTGCCGAAAACGAACCGGCAATCCCACCGATGCAGCAGCGATTCGAAGGGTAGGGCGATGATGCTCGACAAAGCCCTTTTAACTGGTGACTCTCTACAGGTGGCTCTCGACAGGGGCTCTCGACAAGGGCTTCCGGCAAATCAGGGGCTCCCGGTAATCACCACAGAGCGATGACAGATAATTGCCCCCTGTGCGGCCGTATTGATGCCAGCCTGTTTCACCGGGACCGGATCAGGCCCTATTATCGCTGCCATCAATGTCTGCTGGTCTTTGTTCCCGCCGATTTCCACCTCCCGGCAGACGAGGAAAAGAGGCACTACGATTGCCACCGGAACCACCCCGGTGATGCCGGTTATCGCCGGTTTCTCCGGCGCCTTTACCTGCCATTGCTGCAACAGTTGCGCCCTGGTGACCAGGGCCTGGATTTCGGCAGTGGTCCGGGTCCGACCCTGTCCCTGATGTTTGCCGAGGCGGGTTTTGCCACCGCTATCTACGATATCTATTACGAGCCCGATGTTTCGGTTTTCAATCGCCAGTATGACTTTATTACTGCCACCGAGGTGGTCGAACACCTGGCACGGCCGGCGCGGGAACTGGATCGCCTCTGGCGCTGCCTGCAACCAGGCGGATGGCTGGGCCTGATGACCAAGCTGGTGATCGATGCCGGCGCTTTTGGTCGCTGGCACTATAAAAACGATCCGACCCATATCAGTTTTTTCAGCCGCGAAACCTTTGTATGGCTCGGTCGCCAGTGGCAGGTCGAACCCCGGTTTGTCGGTGCCGATGTGATCCTGTTTCAACGGCCACGTGATGTCCGGGACCGTACTGCCGGTTTCCGGGCCCGCTCTCAAGGGTTGTTGTTAAAACCGTAAAGTCACAAAACTGCAAAGCGCTGTCTTGCGCCCTCGCTGCGACAATCGTACTGTGGCACTCCAAAACCGCTAAACTGAGCATCGCCTGACAACATCGCCTGACAGAAAGGTATCCGTGGAGAAGTATCATGTATCAGGGTGAAACCCTCAAACTGGACAAGCTGGAAAGCGGGATCGTTGAGCTGCGCTTTGAGGCCATTGACGATGCCGTCAACAAGTTCAGCAGCAAAACCGTCGATGAATTGCGACGCGCACTTGACCACCTTGAAAGTGACGGGGTGGTTACCGGTCTGCTGTTGACCAGCGGCAAGGACAGCTTTTTCGTCGGCGCCGATGTTACCGAGTTTGGTGGTGCCTTCAGCATGTCCCGGGACGAAATCAAAGCCTTCCTGATGCTCAACAATGGTAATTTCAATCGCCTCGAGGACCTGCCTTTTCCCACCGTGGCGGCCGTCAACGGCTTTGCCCTGGGAGGCGGCCTGGAGCTGATCCTTGCCTGTGATTACCGGGTCATTTCAACCAATGCCGTCGTGGGCTTTCCCGAAACCCGGTTGGGAATCATTCCCGGTTGGGGCGGCACGGTCAGGACTCCGCGCCTGATCGGCCTGGATAACGCCGCCGAATGGATTGCCTCCGCGGGCCAGAACAAACCCGACAAGGCGCTGAAGGACGGCATGGTTGATGCCGTGGTCGAACCGGCCCATCTTCGCGGAGAGGCTCTCGCGTTACTGGGTCGCTGCATCAGTGGCGAGATCGACAACCGGCATCGACGCCGGCAAAAGCAGCAGCCACTGGCGCTCAATCCTGTCGAGTTGCAGATGGCGGCACAAACCGACAGGGCAGTAGTCATGCAGAAGGCCGGCCGCCATTACCCGGCGCCGGTAGCGGCGGTGGACGCCATGGTCAAGGCCGCGGCTCTGGGCCGGGACGAGGCCCTCGAGGTGGAGTTCGATGCCTTTTACCCGCTGACACAGAGTCCCCAGTGCCGAGCTCTGGTGGGACTGTTTATCAGCGACCAGTATCTGAGCCGGGTTGCCAAAAAACGTGCCGCCGGTAGTGTTACCCCTATTCAGCGGGCGGGAATCCTGGGCGCCGGGGTCATGGGCGGCGGAATTGCCTACCAGAATGCCATCAAAGGCATCCCGGTATTGATGAAAGATATCGGCCAGGATGCCCTGGACCTGGGTATGGCGGAGGCCGGCAAGCTGCTGGCCGGTCGCGTCGACAAGGGCCGGCTTTCGCCTCTGGAGGCAGGCACGTCCCTGGCTCGAATAACGCCTAGTCTCCACTATGCCGGTATCGAACACTGCCAAATCGTTATTGAGGCGGTGGTAGAAAATCCGAAGATCAAGAAGTCTGTGCTGGCGGAGGTGGAGCAGCGGCTGCCAAAGCACTGCGTTCTCACCTCCAACACCTCCACCATATCCATCAATGATCTGGCCACAGCGTTGCAGCGCCCTGAGCAATTCTGCGGCATGCATTTCTTTAACCCGGTGCACCGCATGCCCCTGGTGGAAATCATCCGTGGCGACAGGACCTCCAGTGACACTATTGCCG
>QJWQ01000070.1 GCA_003235325.1 Gammaproteobacteria bacterium
GGTTCAAGTTGCAGGGGGAGGATAAGGCCGGCTATCGGCATCACCGCCAGCAGATTAAAGAGGTTGGAGCCAAAAACATTACCGATGGCAATGTCGTGGTGACCGCGAACTGCACTGGTTACTGTTGCTGCCAGCTCCGGCAGACTGGTACCGACAGCGACAACGGTAAGGCCTATGACCAGTTCACTGACCCCCAGATTCACGGCGACGGACTTGGCGCCCCACACCAGCAGTTCAGCGCCCCCGAGCATGACGCCGAGACCGGTGAAAAACCAGACGATGGCGGCCAGCGTTGACAGCGTTGGCATCGAGGCAGTCTCTGTCAATTCCTCGGGCGATGAATGGGTTTTCTTGTAATACATCAGGGCCGTAAACAAAATTGGTAGAATCAGCAGCATTAGCAGACTTTCCCCGTGACCGAGCTGATGGTCGTAAAGACAGATTCCTGCCGCCAGCGTGACCAGAACCAGCAATGGGGCTTCCTGAAATACAAGGTGCTTTTGTGTCGGGATGGGTGCCACCAGGGCGGAAATTCCCAATACCAGGCCAATATTGGCCAGATTGGATCCCAGCGCATTACCGACGGCAAGTTTCCCCGCGTCACGAAGAGAAGCATCGATGGCGACGATAATTTCCGGCGCAGAAGTACCGATGGAGACAATGGTAAGCCCGATGATCAGAGGGGATATGCCCAGGTTGCAGGCAAATCCGGCACTGCCGACTACAAACCTGTCTGCTCCCCAGACCAATCCGGTCAGGCCCACCACAATGGCCGTGAGTGCTGGAACATTGCCTTCCATCAAGTTTGGATAAGACCGGAGAGTTTCTTAAAAAGGGTGGGCAATGGTATAGTGGCAGCCCACGAATGTCAGTAGTTTTATCCAGCAATCATTTGGCACTTTTTTACAATTGGGGTTGTCCAACAATGAGTTATTACAACCTCAAAAAGGATTATTTTATGCGTTCCAGACGGCTTTTCCTCAGTCTGTCCAGGTTGATTGTCGTCGGGCTGTTCAGCACGGCGATTACGTGGCCGGCCTATTGCCGATCCGAAGAAGATCCGATGCCGGCTTCAGACGCCGCCGCGTCTGAACAGAATTTGCCGGCACCCCATCAGCTGGTGCAGTCGATTACCCGGCAGGTGCTCAGTGATATCGAGAGCTATCGCAATGATGTCAAGACAAAATTAAACGACGAAGACAAAAAGGCGCGGGACAAAGCCTTTTTCGCAGAACTGGCCAAAACACTGTCGCCGGTGATTGATTTCGATTACATCGCCGTTCAGGTGATGGGGCAATATCGCAATGCGGCTACGGAAGCCCAGAGAGACCGGTTTAAAGAAGCCTTCAAGGAAGGTCTGGTGGAAACCTACGGCCGCGGGCTGCTCAGTTACGGCAACCAGAAAATCGTAATTTTTCCTCCGGAAGAGGATATCTCCGGCCAGAATCGAGTCACTGTAACCCAGGAAATCCAGGGAGAGGACGCCAATTACCCGCTGGTGTACAGCATGGGGCTGAACCGCAAGACCGATGAATGGAAAGTGATCAATGTCATCATCAATGGCATCAACCTCGGCAGCACTTTTCGCAACCAGTTCGCCCAGGCGGCACAGAAATTTCAGGGTGATATTGACCTGGTGATAGATCAGTGGGCGTTCTAGACCGGGGTCGCAATTCCCCGCTCCGGTCCGGGGGCCAATGGCTGGAACGCCGGGTGATACATGAATCAAGATGAAGTAATAGATGCGTTGAGCCAGGCTCTGCCCGGCTGTCAAGTCACGGTCGCTATTGATGGAAGTCATTTCAATCTGGTTGTTGTCTCTGATCTGTTCCAGGGAGCCCGTACTGTCAAACGCCAGCAAATGGTGTACGGGGCCCTTGCCAGTCCGATAGCCAGTGGTGCCATCCATGCAGTCAATATGTTGACCTTGACGCCGGCCGAGTGGGCGGTTCGCCAGAATCAGAGCTAGTTCCCGATCTTTTCTAAATAAAACCAGAATAAACAGGTCTTCCCATGGACAAGTTGCTGATCTCCGGTGGTAAACCACTCGCTGGCGAAATTCGCATTTCAGGCGCCAAGAATTCCGCGCTGCCAATTCTGGCAGGGACATTGCTGGTGGACGGCAAGGCAATTCTTTCCAACCTGCCGCACCTTCATGACATTACCACCATGATCGAACTGCTCGGTTGCCTGGGTGTACATGTGGTAGTGGATGAAAACATGCTGGTGGAGGTGGACAGTCGACCGGTAACCGGTTTCACCGCACCCTATGATCTGGTCAAGACCATGCGGGCCTCGATCCTCGTGCTCGGCCCCCTGGTGGCCCGTTTTGGCGAAGCTAATGTCTCTTTTCCCGGTGGTTGCCAGATTGGTAGCCGACCCGTCGACCTGCACCTGCGGGGGCTGGAAATGATGGGGGCGACCATAGAGATTGACGGCGGTTACATTCGGGCCAGAGCGCCGAAAGGCCTTCGTGGCAGCCATATCTTCCTGGATACAGTGACCGTTGGCGGTACCGAAAACCTGATGATGGCCGCCAGTCTCGCCAGGGGCAAAACCGTGATCGAGAACGCTGCCCGGGAGCCGGAAATTGTCGATCTGGCCAAATTTATCAATGCCATGGGCGGTGATGTCAGAGGTGCCGGCACCGACACCCTGACCATTAATGGTGTGGAAAAGCTGTCCGGCGGCAGCTACCGGATCATGCCGGACCGGATCGAAACCGGCACTTACCTGGCGGCTGCGGCAGCTACCCGGGGACGTGTCAAACTCAAGGACACAGACCCCCGCTTGCTGGAGGCGGTGATATTGAAATTGGAAGAGGCGGGTGCTGAGGTTACCCAGGGTGATGACTGGATCACCCTGGATACGAAGGGCAAGCGGCCGCGGGCCGTGAGTCTTAAAACCGCACCCTACCCGGCGTTTCCCACCGACATGCAGTCGCAGCTGATGACGGTCATTGCTGTCTCCGAGGGGGTGGGGCGCGTGATTGAAACTATCTTTGAAAACCGCTTGATTCAGGCCCATGAGTTGAACCGAATGGGTGCGGCCATCAGCCTGGAAGGCAATACCGCCATCGTCACCGGTGTCGAAAAACTCAAGGGAGCGCCGGTGATGGCGTCGGACCTGCGGGCATCGGCCAGCCTGGTTATTGCCGGCCTGGTGGCAGAGGGGGAAACACTGGTGGACCGTATTTACCATATCGATCGCGGCTATGAGTGTATCGAGGAAAAATTGCAGCAGTTGGGCGCAGATATCAGGCGAGTAACCTCGTGACCGCCATCACTATCGCTCTGACCAAGGGCAGGATTCTCAAGGAAACCCTGCCGCTACTTTCCAGTCTGGGCATCGAAGCCACGGAAGACATGACCACCAGTAGAAAACTGGTTTTTGACACAAATCGCCCGAATCTGAGGCTGCTGGTGCTCCGTGGCATTGATGTGCCGACCTATGTCCAGTTTGGCGCGGCCGATCTCGGTGTGTCCGGCAAAGATACCTTGATGGAGCACGGAGGCGACGGCTTTTACGAGCCGGTTAACCTGGGAATTGCTAAATGTAATCTGATGACGGCCGGTATCGTCGGCAAGGCCCCGGTGACGGGTCGCCTTCGAGTTGCTACCAAATACGTCAATGTCGCCAGACGATTTTATGCGGAGCAGGGCCGGCAGGCGGACATTATCAAGCTCTATGGCGCAATGGAACTGGCGCCGATCATGTCCCTGGCCGATGAAATTGTCGATATTGTCGATACCGGCAACACCCTCAGGGCCAATGGCCTGGAACCGCGCCAGCAGATAGCCGCCATCAGCTCCCGGCTCATTGTCAACAAGGCTGCCATGAAAACCAAGCACAGTCGCATACAGCCATTGGTGGACCAGCTCAAATTGTCTGTCACCGGGATTGAATAGCCGTGTCTGATGACAAACCACTTCAATCGGTGAAATTTCCGGGAGCAGCCACGGAAATACAGTCCCTGCAAATAGCCCGTTTGGACAGCCGATCGCCGGACTTTAACCAGAGACTCGATGACCTGCTAGCCTGGGACTCGGTTTCCGACCGCAGGGTGGAAGCAGCCGTGGGGGACATTATCGCCGAAGTCCGCAGCCATGGTGACGAGGCGATCGTGGCGCTCACAAACCGGTTTGACCGGCGCAAGGTTGCCACCATCGCTGAACTGGAAATCAGCGCCGACCAACTGGCAGCAGCACTGGACACTATCCCCACCGCCGACCGGGAGGCACTGGAAGCTGCCGCGAAAAGAATACGCGATTACCATGGACACCAGAAGCAGGAATCCTGGCAATATCGCGAAGCTGACGGCACGGTGCTCGGGCAAAAGATCTCACCCCTTGATCGTGTTGGCATCTATGTCCCGGGGGGCAAGGCCAGCTATCCATCCTCGGTACTGATGAATGCCATACCTGCAGTGGTTGCCGGCGTTGCGGAGATCATCATGGTGGTGCCGGCACCGGACGGGCAAATCAATCCACTGGTGCTGGCGGCTGCCGCTATCGCCGGGGTGCACCGGGTATTTACCCTTGGCGGCGCCCAGGCGATTGCGGCCCTGGCCTATGGTACGGAGTCCGTGCCCAGGGTCGACAAGATTGTCGGGCCGGGAAATATTTACGTGGCGACCGCCAAGCGTGCCGTGTTTGGCCAGGTGGGCCTGGACATGGTGGCGGGGCCGTCTGAAATACTGGTGTTCTGTGATGGCAAAACGGATCCCGACTGGATCGCCATGGACCTGTTTTCCCAGGCGGAGCACGACGAGGATGCGCAGTCGTTGCTCCTTTGTCCTGACCCGGTATATCTCGATCGGGTCCTGGCCAGTATGGAGCGCCTGTTGCCGGATATGGAACGGTCAGCAATCATTCGCCAGTCCCTGTCTCGACGCGGTGCCCTGATTCGAGTGCAGGGCATGGACGACGCCGTGGCGCTGATCAACAGGATTGCCCCCGAGCATCTTGAATTATCGGTTTCTGAACCGGAAACACTGTTGCCCGCCATTCGTCATGCCGGTGCTATTTTTCTGGGGCGCCACACCGCCGAGGCGCTCGGGGACTATTGTGCCGGTCCCAACCACGTGCTGCCGACATCGGCGACGGCACGGTTTTCCTCGCCCCTGGGAGTCTACGATTTTCAGAAGCGATCCTCAGTCATCAATTGCACGCCCGCTGCGGCTGATCGCCTTGGCCGTGTCGCTGCCAGATTGGCCAGGGGTGAATCCCTTTCAGCCCACGCCCGGTCGGCGGAATATCGCCTGAAGGACTGAAGCGGTGGTCAACAAGTACTGGAGTGACCTGGTCAATCGCCTCGAACCCTACGTCCCCGGCGAACAGCCAAAACAGGCGGCACTGGTCAAGCTCAATACCAACGAAAACCCCTACGGGCCTTCGGCAAAGGTGATTGAGGCAATTCGAGAGCAGGCGGGGGACAACCTGCGGCTGTATCCGCCACCGGAAAGTGATCAGTTGCGACGTGCGATTGGCGATTACTATGGCGTCGGGATCGATGAGGTATTTGTCGGGAATGGTTCCGACGAGGTGCTGGCCCACTGTTTCCAGGCCCTGTTAAAGCATAAAAAGCCCGTCCTGTTTCCCGATATCACCTACAGTTTTTACCCGGTGTATTGCGGTCTGTACGGCATCGAATACCAAACCCTGCCTCTGACAGCGGATTTCAGCATCAGGGTGGCGGATTACGTCGGGGATAATGGCGGTATCATTTTCCCCAACCCCAATGCTCCGACCGGTTGTCTGTTGCCCCTGGCAGATATTGAATGGTTGCTGCAAAAAAACACCGAATCCGTCGTTGTCGTTGATGAGGCCTATATCGATTTCGGTGGAGCCACGTCAGTCGGGCTGGTCAATGCCTATCACAATCTGTTGGTGACCCAGACGCTTTCCAAGTCCCGCTCGCTGGCGGGCTTGCGGGTCGGTCTGGCCATTGGCAACAGCCGGTTAATCGAGGCCCTGAACCGGGTCAAGAACAGTTTCAATTCTTATCCCCTGGATAGCCTCGCCATTGCCGGTGCCGTCGCCGCCTTTGCCGACGAAGAGCACTTCGAATCCACACGATCTGCGATTATCCGGGACCGGGAACTACTGGGAACGCAATTGGCCGAGCGTGGTTTTCACGTGCTGCCTTCAGCCGCCAATTTTCTCTTCGTCCGTCACCTGTCGATGCCTGGATCCGCGCTGTCTGCCGGACTGCGGCAAAAGGGTGTCCTGGTACGTCACTTTAACCGTCCCAGAATAGAAAATTACCTCAGAATAACCGTGGGTAATCCCGAGCAAAACCGGGCCCTTGTTCAGGCGCTGGACCAGATTCTGGTCTGAACGCAATAATCCGGGCGATACGCTTTCCGGCAAAAATGCACGGCAATGGCCGTTTACTGCAGTTGCGGTCTGGTGCCGGCTATGGCGGTGATGGCGATTTTCTTCCCGTCCCGGACGACATCGATACGGATCGGATCACCCGGCATCAGTTTGGCGATAATATTCATGCCCTGGCTGCCGTCACCCACTCGCTGCTGGTTGATGTGTGTTATCACATCCCCCGGGCGAAGACCGGCCTGGTGCGCGGGGCCGTTGAGGTGAATGTCAGTGATTATCAGGCCCCGGGGAGGATCGAGGCCCATCCTCGTGGCTACCGTTGCCGACAATTGCCGGGCCTGAACCCCGAGCCAGCCGCGGATTACCTTGCCGTGTTCGACAATATCCTCCAGGACTTTTACCGCGGTATCAGCCGGGATGGCGAAGCCGATCCGTACTGAAGTGCTCTCATCCAGAATGGCGGAATTGATGCCCACCAGGTTGCCGGAGGTGTCCACCAGAGCACCACCGGAGTTGCCCGGGTTGATAGCGGCATCAGTCTGGATAAAATTTTCGTAGGTATTCAGTCCCAGGCCATTGCGTCCGGTGGCACTGATGATGCCCAGGGAGACTGACTGGCCCAGGCCAAAGGGATTGCCGATGGCGAGTACCACATCACCGATCCTGGATTGGGCCGGATTACCGATCTTGATCGGCGTCAGGTCATCCAGTTCGATTTTGAGTACCGCAAGGTCCGTTTCGGCATCCGTTCCGGCAACGACGGCCCTGGCTTCGCGACCGTCGTGCAACAGCACCACAATCTGGTCTGCATCGGCAACCACATGGTTGTTGGTGAGTATGAAGCCTTCGTCATTGATGATGACGCCGGATCCGAGGGAAGACTCCATTCGCTGTTGTTGCGGCAGGTTGCTGCTATTGAAGAACCGGCGGAAAAAAGGATCGTCAAGCAGCGGGTGTCGGGGACGGGTAAGGGTCTTGCTGGTGTAGATGTTCACTACTGATGGTGCCGCGCGACTGACGGCGTCGGCGTAGGAAACCGGTCCTTCCCAGGCAGTATTCGATATCAGGTCAGCATCGTCTGTCGCTTTTCGGCTTGAATCCTGTTGATGCAGCAGGGATGGAAACAGCATGATGATCAGTGCTGCAGCCAGCAGACCGCAAAGAATCGGCCAGCTGATATATCGAAAAACCTTTGTCAATTGTGGGCCCCGGGCAAATCTGAAAATTTCGGATCGGGATTATGGCATAAATGCGCATGCGCGTTTGTCAACAGTTGGGAAGCGATTGCCAAGCCTCTATAATGGCTGGCCTTTGTTCGGTGCGGGCGTCATTTCGCGGCGGGCATACACACAATTAAAGACAGGTGATCGAATGACAGGATTAGTAAAGCCTCACGGCAGTGACCAATTGAAGCCATTACTGCTACAGGGTTCTGAACGACAACGTGAATTGGAGCGTGCCGTGACCCTGCCCAGGGTCAAGCTCGCATCCAGGGAAGCAGGTGACCTGATCATGTTGGGGATCGGTGGCTTTACCCCTCTCGAGGGTTTTATGGGCCGCGCTGACTGGCAGGGGGTTTGCGATGACATGACCATGGCCAATGGCCTGTTCTGGCCAATACCCGTAACCCTGTCCGTCAGTGCCGAACAGGCGTCCAGCCTGCTCCTGGATACGGACGTGGCCCTGGTGGATGGAGAGACTGATGAAGTCATGGGGACCATGACTATCACCGAGAAATACAGCATTGACAAGGCCCATGAATGCTTGCAGGTATTCAGGACCACCGATGAAGCCCACCCGGGTGTCAAGATGGTGATGGCCCAGGGCGAAATCAATCTGGCCGGGCCGGTCCGAGTATTGTCAGAGGGTGAATTTCCGATCAAATATGCCGGTATTTACATGACACCGGCGCAAACCCGAGCCCTATTCCAGGAGAAAGGCTGGTCCACGGTCGTGGCTTTTCAGACCCGTAACCCGATGCACCGCTCCCACGAATACCTGGCGAAAATTGCTATCGAAATCTGCGACGGTGTTCTGGTTCACTCGCTACTGGGCAAGCTGAAGCCCGGTGACATACCCGCCGAGGTCAGACAGGAAGCGATTGGCGCTCTGATTGACAATTATTTCGTCAAGAATACGGTGGTCCAGTCCGGCTACCCCCTTGACATGCGCTATGCCGGTCCGCGGGAAGCACTGTTACATGCCTTGTTTCGGCAAAATTACGGCTGTTCCCACCTGATAGTGGGCCGGGATCACGCAGGGGTTGGTGATTACTACGGCCCCTTTGATGCCCATCATATCTTTGATGAGATTGCCGAAGACGCTCTGGAGACCAAACCCCTGAAAATTGACTGGACCTTCTGGTGTAACAAGTGCGGCACCATGTCTTCCATGCGCACCTGTCCGCACGGTGCCGCGGACCGGGTGCTGGTATCCGGTACCAAGTTGCGCAAGGCCTTGTCCGAGGGGGGCGAGGTGGCAGACAATTTCTCCCGCCCCGAAGTGCTGGACATACTGCGCAAGTATTATGCTGGCCTGAAGGAGCACGAAAAGGTCGAAGTTAAACTCACGGGCCATTCTGCCCGGTAGGGAGCTGGCTGTACCAGCTTGGGTGAATTCGCCAAGTTAAAGACCCGGCAAACGCCGGGTCTTTTTTGGTCTTTCATTTCAATCTGCTTGATGGCCCGGAATCGCAGGAAAAAGACTGCCAGCGAATTGCGATAGACTGCCGACGTCCTTCGCCACCTCTTTCTGTAACGAGCCTTGATCCCGGTATTGCTCCAGCGCTCATTGACGACGGTCAGATGAGGTAACAGGGCGTCCAGTCTTTTAATACCCTTGATTTCGGATACTTGCTTGATCTTTCAGGGATAAAAATCGAAGCAGTGAGTGAAGACCAGATTAAATGAAAGGTTAAAGGCAAACCCGATTTTTGTCAGCCAACCTTCAGAGTAGGGTCGCGTTCGCCGGCATTTTCACTGTCAACGGCTTCGGTCGGATCTGATAACGGGGTTTTGACCGGGCGGTTGGACTCGAGTCCGTAGTTTTCATCGAGTATCCCTCCCGGCGGTGTGGGCGCATAGTCCCTGGGTGGATCCGCAGGGGTCTCGGGCAGCGTGGTCCCCTTGATTCGGGCATTGCCGGCCCCGGCCTCGTCAGCACCGGCCTGGAGCAGCTGTCTGCTGATGTCAGGGTTGGCTAAATGCATGGCGCTTGAGGCCAGATGTTGATGGACATCCCGGTAACTTCTGGTCAGGTTACCCACCAGTTCCGATGTCCGGATGAAGTGTTCTGTTACCTCGTGCTGGTATGTCTTGTACTCATCCTCGGTTTTCGCCAGCTTTTCTTCCAGCTCCCGGGCTTTCTGCTCCTGGGGTGAAAAGCCACGGCTCAGGAGTGCACCGATGACGGCGCCGGCAATTAAACATACGAGGCCAATGAGAAGAGTTGAAGCTGTCACATTGCGGTCCTTAAGTACTTATTGTTACCCGGCCTAGTTTGAAAGATAGGCTCGCCTTAATCAATGATTTTTGCTTTTTTGTTGTCCGGAATTGGTTGTTGTCGACAAAGCTGGCTACAATGCCATGCTGCTTTCAGTAGTTGAATCCGGTAAGGGCGGTGACCATGTTTGACAATGAACAACACCTGACGATCCAGGGCCCGGTGGGAAAGCTGGAGCTGGTTTTGCATCGTGGCGAAGAGCAGGGTCCACTGGTCAACGCTGATTATTGCGCTGTTGTCTGTCATCCCCACCCCCTCCATGGCGGCACCATGGATAACAAGGTGGTCACAACCCTGGTCAAGGCTTACAGGGAGCTTGGCGTGCCGACGGTGCGCTTCAATTTTCGCGGTGTCGGCAAAAGCGAGGGTCACCACGACGATGCCAGGGGTGAGGTCGAGGACTTGCTGGCGGTGGCGGAGTGGGCTCGAGAACAATTTCCCGACAGCAGGATGTTGCTGGCCGGTTTCTCCTTTGGCTCCTCCGTTGCCAGCAACGGCAGTTACCTGATTCCAAATGTTGTCCACCTGACCCTTGTGGCGCCCCCTGTGGGTCGGTACCGCTTTTCCCAGAAGGACAGTTTTCCCTGCCCGGCCTGTGTGGTGATGGGTGATCGAGACGAACTCGTCGATGCGGAACAGGTCTACCATTGGGCCGAGCGTATCAATCCCGCCATCAAACTGTTGCGGATGCCTGAGGCCACTCATTTCTTTCATCGTCTGCTTGTGCCCATGCGCCGGCAATTGGTGGAAATTCTGAGAGCTGAATTGCTGTAACACTGGTCGCCGACCGGGGAAGTTTGTATTGTCCAGTCTTTCATCCCAACTCCGAACCTGATTTCAGGCAGTGTCATTATCCCCCCAGCAGAGGTATGAGCAGGACATTCAGCGGCACGGGTTCATTTTGGACCCGGCACAGGCCGATGCCGTTGTCGCGCTGCAGTTGCTTTACCGGGATTTAATCGACACCTCAGACAGACGGGGTTCCTGGTTATCCAGGTTTTGGCCCGTAAAGTCAAAGCCGGAGCCGCTGAGGGGATTATATTTCTGGGGTGGTGTCGGCAGGGGCAAGACCTACCTGATGGACAATTTTTTTGAGAGTCTGCCGTTTGACGACAAGGTTCGCGCTCACTTTCATCGGTTCATGCGCATGGTGCATGAGGAACTGACGTCGCTGAAAGGTGAAAAAAATCCCCTGGAAAAAGTCGCCGATCGCATCGCCTCACGGGCCAGGGTAATCTGTTTCGACGAGTTTTTTGTCTCCGATATTACCGATGCCATGATTCTTGGCACGCTGCTTCAGCATTTGTTTGCAAGGGGCGTGTTACTGGTGGCAACGTCAAACATCGTTCCCGATGACCTCTACCGGGACGGTCTGCAACGACAACGATTTTTACCGGCCATCGCGCTTTTGAACAAACACTGTCGGGTAATCAATGTCGACGGCGGCACAGATTACCGGCTGCGAGCACTGCAAAAAGCGGAAATCTATCATTATCCCCTGGATTCGGAAGCGGAAAGGTCCCTGGCGTCGGCCTTTACCAGCCTGGTGCCGGCTGAAGAAGAGATTACCCGAAATACCTCCGTGGAGATCGAAGGCAGGTCAATTGCCTGCAGGTCTGTTGCCGAGGATGTTATCTGGTTTGAATTCCTGGCTCTCTGTGATGGTCCCAGGAGTCAGAATGACTACATCGAAATTGCCCGGGAATTCCATGCGGTGCTGGTCAGCAATGTTCGGGCGATGACCGGAAGCCAGGATGACCTGGCTCGTCGGTTTATCAACATGGTGGATGAATTCTACGATCGCAATGTCAAGTTGATCTTGTCGGCGGATGTGGCAATCGAGGCCCTGTATTCAGGAAGTCGGCTGGCATTTGAGTTTCAGCGTACTGTCAGCCGCTTGCTGGAAATGCAGTCGACCGAATATCTGGCTCGCCCCCATAAGCCCTGATTACGGACGCCCCCGGTAATGTTGAGGGGGCAGCAGGGAAAGCTTTGGTTTTGTTGCAATAGCGCTTGAAATGCCGGCGACGCATCGTTAGAATTCGCCCTCTTTTTCTGGAACCCCCCTGATTTCAGGCAGGATACAATGAAAACATTCAGCGCCAAGGCCGAAACCGTAAAGCGCGACTGGTACGTGGTTGACGCCACCGATCGCGTCTTAGGTCGAATGGCCGCAGAAATCGCCAGCAGGCTTCGCGGTAAACACAAGCCGGAATACACTCCCCATGTTGATACCGGCGACTATATTGTGGTTGTCAATGCCGAGAAGATACGGGTAACCGGTAAAAAAGCAGTCAACAAGATTTATTATCACCACACCGGTTTCCCCGGCGGCATCAAATCCATCAGTTTTGAAAAGCTGATTGACAAGGCACCTGAGCGAGCCCTCGAAATAGCGGTTCAAGGCATGTTGCCGAAAGGTCCGCTGGGTCGGGAGATGTTGAAGAAACTGAAAATCTATGCTGGTTCTGCGCATCCCCATGCCGCCCAGCAGCCTCAACAACTGACTATTTGACGGATTGCTGACTAATGGCAACATCACAATACTACGGCACCGGCCGTCGCAAGACCTCTTCCGCAAGGGTCTTTATCAAGTCCGGAAACGGCAATATCACCATTAACAGTCGAAGCCTGGATAATTATTTCGGCCGGGAGGTGGCGCGCATGATTGTGCGGCAACCGCTTGAACTCGTTGAGGCTACAGATAAATTTGATCTGAACATCACCGTCAAGGGCGGTGGCAGTTTTGGCCAGGCGGGCGCCATTCGACATGGCATCTCCCGGGCGCTGTTGCAGTACGATGAAAGCCTTCGGGCCACTCTGCGCAAGGCGGGATACCTCACCAGGGATGCCCGTGAGGTAGAACGCAAGAAAGTAGGTTTGCACAAGGCGCGCAAGAGCCCGCAATTTTCCAAACGCTGAGCCGATTGGCAAGGCTCGAACCTATCGACAAAGCCCAATTGCTTCAATTGGGCTTTTTTCTTATAAAACAGGAAGTTATCCGCGTGCTGCGGGGTGTTGGCTTGTAAATTACTGTGGACTTCTTTACCATTGCCCGGCACCCTGCCCATCTCAAGAATAATAGTATCTGCATCTTAACGGAGAACCCCCATGAGTAATGACGGTGTCAACCAAGGGCGTCGCCGCTTTCTGACCGGTGCGACTTGTGTGGTCGGTGCAGCAGGGGTGGTCGGGGCGGCAGTACCCTTTGTCGGATCATGGAACCCCAGCGCCAAGGCCAAGGCGGCAGGCGCCCCGGTGAAAGCCAATATAGGAAAGATAGACCCCGGCCAGATGATCACGGTCGAATGGCGGGGCAAACCGGTATATATCGTTCGCCGTACCGAGGAAGCACTTGCCACCCTCAGCCAGATGACGGACAGACTACGGGACCCCGAATCAACGAAGTCGACCCAGCCTTCTTATGTCGATCCGGTGTATCGCTCAATCAAGCCCGAGTATCTTGTCCTGGTGGGGCTCTGTACCCACCTTGGGTGTGCACCCATGTACCAGCCGGAAGTCCGACCCGCGGACAATTGGCTGGGGGGTTTTTTCTGTCCCTGCCATGGCTCCAAATTTGATCTTGCCGGAAGGGTATTCCAGGGTGTGCCAGCCCCGCTAAACCTGGTGGTTCCCCCCTACACCTACGTGAGTGACACCGTGATTGAGATTGGCGTTGACCAGGAGGCCGCGTGATGAATTGGTTAACCGGAATCTGGAATTGGGTTGACCAGCGGCTGCCGGTACAGCGTGCCTGGGACACCCACATGGGCAAATACTATGCCCCCAAGAACTTCAACTTCTGGTACTTCTTTGGCGTCCTGTCCATTGTCGTGCTGGTGATCCAGCTGCTCTCCGGCATCTGGTTGCTGATGAGTTACGAGGGGACATCCGAGGGTGCCTTCGCCTCCGTTGAGTACATCATGCGCGATGTGGATTACGGCTGGATCATCCGTTACATCCACTCCACCGGTGCCTCGGCATTTTTTATCGTGGTTTACCTGCACATGTTCCGGGGGCTGATCTATGGCTCCTACCAGGCACCCCGGGAACTGGTGTGGATCTTTGGCATGGCCATCTATCTGGCGCTGATGGCTGAAGCGTTTCTGGGGTATGTGTTGCCCTGGGGTCAGATGTCCTACTGGGGTGCTCAGGTTATCATTTCCCTGTTCGGCGCCATTCCCTATGTCGGAGAAGATATCGTTCAGTGGGTACGCGGCGATTACCTGATCTCCGGTATTACCCTGAACCGGTTCATGTCCCTGCACGTGGTGGCACTGCCGATCGTATTGCTTGCCCTGGTGGTTTTACACATATTGGCCCTGCACGAAGTGGGCTCTAACAACCCCGATGGTGTTGAGATCAAGAAGAACAAGGATGAAAACGGTATCCCCAGGGATGGCATCCCTTTCCATCCCTACTATACCGTCCACGACCTGGTGCCGATCGTGGTGTTCCTGATGGTGTTCTGCTTCATTATTTTCTTCATGCCGGAAATGGGCGGTTATTTCCTGGAAAAGGCCAACTTTGAAATTGCCAACTCGCTGAAGACACCGCCCCATATTGCCCCGGTCTGGTATTTCACCCCGTTCTATTCGATGTTGCGGGCAGTGCCTGACAAGTTTCTCGGCTTCCTGACCATGGCGGCAGCCATTGCCATCCTTTTTGTTCTGCCCTGGCTCGATCGCAGCCCGGTAAAGTCCATCCGTTACAAGGGTGTTTTCAGTCGTGTCAGCCTTGTTCTGTTCGTCGCTTCCTTTATTATTCTGGGCATACTCGGGATCAAGGCGCCGACTCCCGGACGAACAGCATTGGCACAAATCTGTACCCTGATTTATTTCGGATTCTTTATCGGAATGTGGTTCTGGACCAAGCACGAGAAAGTCCTGCCGCAGCCTTCACGTGTCACCACCGATGGTGGCATGGGTACCCTCAAGGCTTTCGGGGTCCTTGGCATTGTGATATTGCTGGTTTTCCTGCCGCTCAAGGCCGTGGGTTCGGAAAGTGATCATGAATGTGGAACCATTGAATGTGATCATATGGAGGTGGATCTGGAGAACAAGGAATCCCTGCAAAATGGCGCTAAGCTGTTTGTAAACTATTGCATGGGCTGTCACTCTGCTCAATATTCCCGATGGGGGCGAGTAGCTCAGGATCTGGAAATACCCCCCGCACTGGTTGTAGAGAACCTGATTTTCGCCAACCAGAAAATCGGCTCCCTGATGAAAATTTCCATGCCCGAAGATGCAGCCAAAACCTGGTTCGGTGTCACTCCCCCCGATCTGACTCTGGTTGCCCGTGCGCGCTCCCCCGAATGGGTCTACACCTATCTGCGCACTTTCTATGCGGACCCCCATCGTCCCCTGGGTGTAAACAACAAGGTGTTTCCCGATGTGGGGATGCCTCATGCACTCCTGGATTTACAGGGCCTGGCGGTCTGTGCTCCCGGTGGTAGTGCTCACGGCGACATTGATCCACTCACTGGGCAGGCCATACACGATGATCCCTGTGGCAGTCTGAAAGTACAGAAGAGCGGGCTTCTGAATGCGGAGCAATTCGATGAGGCGGTCTATGATCTGGTCAATTTTCTCGGATACATGGCCAATCCGGTCGCCGATAAAAGCAAAAAGATCGGTATTTATGTACTGCTGTTTCTCGCTTTCCTCTTTATCTGGGTTTGGCTCCTGAACCGGGAATACTGGAAAGATATTCACTGAATTAAAAGGGAGCAGCACAAAGGTCTGCCCCGTTGTTTCAATGTCAAACTACCGAGGATAACTTAATGGGGATTGTTGCAAGACGATCTTCGATGACTTTTTTTTCCGATCCATCCTGTCATTACAGCCACCGGGTTCGTATTGTACTTGCTGAGAAAGGTGTGACTGTCGATATCGAGGATGTAGACCCGGCAGCCATACCGGAAGAACTGTTTGAATTTAATCCCTACGGCACATTGCCCACTCTCGTAGACCGGGACCTGACGCTGTACGAATCAAAGGTGATGATGGAGTATCTCGATGAAAGATTCCCCCATCCGCCATTGTTGACAGTCTATCCGGTAACGCGGGCTCTGAGCCGGCAATACATGTATCGAATTGAAGAGGACTGGTGTAAAAGGGCCGATCAGATTCTCAGCAGTAACGATCCTAAGGTAGTGGAACAGGCTAGAAAGGAGATGCGGGAAAGTCTTCTGGCTATTGCGCCGATATTTGAGGATCTGCCCTATTTCATGAACGAGGAGTTCACCCTGGTCGATTGCTGCCTGGCGCCACTGTTGTGGCGGCTGGAAATGCTTGGCATACGATTGCCCAACACCCGGCAAGCACGTCCCCTGCTAAACTATATGCAGAAAGTCTTTGAACGCAATTCATTCAGGCAGAGCCTGACAGAAGCTGAACGGGAAATGCGGTAATCAGTATATTGTCCTTTACTGTCGCCGCATCCCGTTGCTGTTACCTACTATGAAGACCATGACTTCCAACCGTCCGTACCTGATCCGGGCTTTTTATGACTGGATTCTGGACAACGGTTGCACCCCTTATATTGTCGTCGACGCGTACGCACCGGGAGTCGAAGTCCCGCAGGACTATGTGCAGGACGGCCAGATTGTTTTGAATCTGGCCCCCAAGGCGGTTATGAGCTTTCATCTCGACAAGGAGCGAATCGGTTTTAATACGCGCTTTTCCGGCATTCCCACCGATATCAATATACCCCTGAAAGCGGTGCTGGGTATCTACGCCAAGGAGAATGGCCAGGGCATGGTATTTCAACCGGAGGAAACTCCGCCCCCGGGGTCGCCCAAGCCGCCCAGGGGAACCGGGCCTTCCAGAGTGCCCTCGGATAAAAAATCCGGGGAGAATTCCGGAGCGAAGGATCCCAAACCACCGAGCAGACCGAACCTGAAGATAATAAAGTGATTTTCTAACGGGGCTCGATGGGTAGCTGGTCAAAGTACCCACCCATACGGGTCCATAGTTAACTTATTTCTGACAAGGGTTACCTGCAGGTATTAGAGGCCAGCCCGAAATGTCCTATGGCAGGTCCTGGATTTCGGGAGATGTTGGTAATTTCATCCTGGAAATAATAGCCATCATCCGGTTCTGATGATTTTTAATTGACATTTTTCGCCAACCCGTTAGCCTGATTAAGCTTCTATCACATAGTACCAAGGGAATGGACTATGAAAATCAAACTGCAGATTCCTGCACCGTCAATTTTTATCTCAAAAAGTAAATATCAGGTTTATCTCAAAAATGCAGACGCCAGTAACTGTCGTCTCTCTCATGCTTTATTCAAACAGCTAGTGCTTGGTTCTATGCTGGCGTTGTCGGTATCTCCGCAATCGCTCAATGCCTCTGAAACTGTTTTTTCTTCTACTTCCAGAGGCATAGAGCAACAACAAAACAGGAAAAAACCGGATTTGTCAGCGGCAATCGTTCGGCCCAGTTCAAAGGAAAAGCGCCCAGAGCAGAAAAAGGAAAGCCGGCGAATAATATTGAAAGTCAAAAAAATAGAGCCGGACGCTTTGGGCCTGAGGACACCGTCAGCTCGATAAAAGTAAAGTCAAACTTATAAGGGACTATAAGGGTGATCAAGGATGAAAACATCATTTAGACTGCTGTTGCTAACCTGGTTATTTGCAGTATTGCCCGCGCAAGCAGAAGATGAGCCGCGGGATTTTTATGCAGAACCGGGCTGGAATTCTTTCAAAGATTCGATCGGTCAGGACATGACCGAAAATATTAACCCGTTTAGCGGCAATCTCCAGCTAGGTTACGTGGATATAACCATTCCCGGAAACGGTGGACTGGATCTCAAAATTACCCGGTTTTACAACCTTCCTCAAAGTTTGCCAAGTTACACCAATCCCTTTGGCTACGGCTGGACCATGCACTTCGGCCGGATCACGATTGGCTCCGCTCATGTGTCGGATCTTTGTCAGGCCGGTGATGTCCTTGGTGGCGATACTAAAAACAATCCCTCTATAGAACTGCCGGATGGCGGCAGAGAAATGCTGTTTCGCAGTTCGGTTCTGGGTGACGGCATCTATGTCACCAAATCCAACTGGAAAGCTGAGTGTATAGATCCTGATGATTACACGCAGGGGTTCTTCGTCACTGCTCCCAACGGTACAAAATATTTTATGGGAGAACTGGTCTATACCCAGGGTGAGGATGGG
>QJWQ01000170.1 GCA_003235325.1 Gammaproteobacteria bacterium
CAATCCCCTCAGCGCTGCCCACACGGCAACGATATGATTGAACCTGACTCGAAACATTGGGTCAGGGAAGAATGGGCACCGAGGACAGGGCATTACCGCGATGATTTTTTCTGTTGCGGAAACTCTGACCGGGTCTGCTGGAGAGGTTCCCTAGGTCAACGCCCGCGTTAACGGCTGCCGGTATCACAGGACAGACCGGGATAGATGCATTGTCTACAGATGTCGATAGATGAAAACGAAGCCAGCATTCCGAATTCAGCAGCCACCGGTGGTGGAGGTGATAATAGAAATCCCCCGCGGCAGTTTCCTGAAACGGGGTTCAACCGGAACCCTGGATTTCCTGTCACCGTTTCCCTGCCCCTTCAATTACGGTTCTGTTCCCGACTATGTCGGCGGTGAAGGTGATTTGCTGGATGCCGTGGTCCTGGGACCACGTCTGTCCCGTGGCAGCCGGGTAGTGGTCAATGCCTACGGTGCCGTTGGTCTGTCTGAGCGTTTCATGTACGACGACAAGCTGATCTGCGCAACAAGCCCCCTGAGCCGAGGCCAGCGTCGCCGGGTGTTATTGTTTTTCCGGTTCTATGCGCTTTGCAAGGGTTTGCTCAATATTGTCCGTTGCCAGCGTGGCAGGACCCGCTGTGAGGGTTGGTGCGATGCCGATTCGGCAATTTCACGCGCCCGGCCTACCCCCGATACCTGGAGCGGTCCAAAGATACGTTTCTGAAATGTCTCGGGTTCAACGCCGGATTTTCCTGACAGGTATCGGTTAAATTCTGGGGTTCACGACGCTGGACTCTGCTCGAAAGGAACCGTATCTTGCACACGGCCCCGCATTGACCGAAGGAGCAGGTATGGATGATCTGATGGCTGTTATTCGCGGCCTTGCACTGCCGCTACGACTGCTGATTCTGGTAGGTGTCTCCCTGTTGATCCATGTTCTGGTGGTGCAGGTACGCCGGCTGACCGGGTTGTTGCTGGGCCGGGAAACCGGTCTGCGCTATCGCAAGCTGCGCACTATCATCACCCTGACCACCAGCATCACCGTATTCATGCTCTATTTTTTTGCCGTCGGCCTGATTCTGAGGGAATTTGGTGTTTCCCTGTCGGCTTATCTGGCCAGCGCGTCGGTGCTGGGGCTGGCCATAGGCTTTGGTTCACAGGGGATTGTTCAGGATGTGGTCACTGGTCTGACCTTTATTTTTTCGGACCTGGTCGACGTCGGTGACCTGGTGGAGATTTCGGGTCAGACGGGTATTGTCAGGGGAATTACCATGCGTTTTGTCGAGTTGCAAAACGCCCTGGGCGCCAGTGTTTTTATCCCGAACCGATCCATCAGCAATGTCATTAATTACCCGAAGGGTTACATTCGCTGCATCGTCGATGTCACCTTGCAGGGCGATGCCCGGGCCAGGGATGAGGCCGAACGAACCGCGCTGTCACTGATGGACGCCATCCACGAACAGTTTCCGGGCATCCTGATGACGGCACCCTCCCGCGAGGAACGCAGGCAACTGGGATCCGGCAGGGAAATTCTGCGTCTCAAGTTTCGAATCTGGCCCAACCGCGGCCAACTCATTGAAACCAGTTTTGTCCAGGAATTGACGGCGAAATTAAAAAAACGCGATCCCGACTTTCAGTCCTGGATGATTGCGGTCGGCTACGAGGTGGAAAAGCGTCCGGCACTGCCACGAGCTGCTCTCTCCTGGCCCTGGCGCTCTTAATTGAATTTGCCGGCACATCCATGAACCGGAACAGGTTGCCAAAAAACTCTGTTTTTCAACAGCCTGTCAGGCCCCAAGCCGGGAATGCGAAAACTGCTGAACGGGGAAATGATGAAACCCGCCGGCCGGCCTGGGCCAGGGGCGAAACGTAGGGGGCATTATGATACTAGGCTGAGGCTTTTTGGCCTTCGAACATTGCCGCTTCACCATCGGCCAGCAGGGCTTCCACCGTATGGTGTTTTTCCGGATCAAACTGGACGATGCTGCAGCTAAATGCCAGCTCACCGGCGCCGCCATATTTTTCATTGTGAACTTTCAGGGCAGTTTCGAACCGCTGGATCACTCTTTCAGCCTGGTGTTTTCGCGCGTTGTTGATCAAGAGGCCAAACTGATTGGCGTGAAACCGACCATAAATGTCGGAATCACGGAAATTAATTTTCATCAGGCTGGCAAAGATCCGGGGCACGGTGCCATTGATGCTGGTAATACCGTCTCTACCCTGGTTGAAATGATGCAATTGAAAAATCACCAGACTTGCCGGCAAAGCCAGGCGAACACAGATATTCAGGGCGTGATCCGCAATCAGGCAGAAACCTCGCCGGGTATTTAGCCGGCTGATCTCATCCTGGATGGACACCTGGCCCACGGCAATTTCCCTTTCAACGATCCGCCCCAGGTCTTTCAGGGTATCCAGTTCAGCATCGCTAAAATGCCTGGGCACCCGATCGATGATGCAGAGGCTGCCCAGGCGGTGGCCATTAGCCGAGGTAATCGGACAGCCGGCATAAAACCGGACTTTGGGCCCATTGAGGACCATGGGGTTGTCGGCGAAGCGATCATCTTCACTGGCGTCGGCCACCACCAGGATTTCATCGCCAAGGATCGTGTGCGCGCAAAAGGAAATATCCCTGGATATTTCATTGAAGTCGATGCCATCGCGGGATTTAAGCCATTGCCGGTGTTCGTCCACCAGACTGATGGCAGCAATGGGCACATGGAACAGGCATTTTGCCAAACGGACCAGGCGGTCAAGTCGGTCCTCATTCGGCGTATCGAGAATATTGTGAGAGTGCAGGTCCCGAAGACGGGTGGCTTCGTCAGTAGGTACCGCCGGTATTTTCAATTTTCTTCACCTGCCTGCTTTTTTTCTGAAATTAGCGCCAGCCTGTAGCACCGGCAAGAATTAAAGCAGGAAATTAAGGTAATTGAATAACAGATCGTCGTAAGAATCTGCTTTTCGTCCCTTTTTGACAGGTCTCTGGCGCCGACTGAGCCCGGATGAACTGACCAAAGTACTGAAAATTCCCTTAAACCAGCCAGATCGATAAAGAAAGCAAGGGAAATATTAAACCGGATTGGACTCGCACCTGGATGCAGGCAGAACCTCGTTACAACTTCAAAAACAGGCTGGTTCTTTGTATACCGTCCCGAGGCAAACCCTTAAAGTGTGGCGTCACCCTAAAATCTATGGCAGTGACTCTTCCATGCTGTTTCGCAGCAGCCTGGCGGCTCGGCAGGTGTCGATAAATTCTTCACTTTCCAGCGAAGCACCTCCCACCAGGCCGCCATCAATATCTGGCATGGCCAGCAAATCAGCAATATTGTCGGCGTTGACGCTGCCACCATAGAGGATCGGCATATGCCGGGCGACGATGGGGTCCGCCTCGGAAATGTGTTCTCGAACCATCTGGTGCACTGACTGGGCCTGTTCCGGCGTGGCAGTGTTGCCGGTGCCGATGGCCCATCGGGGTTCATAGGCAACCACGGCATTGAAAAGGGCACAGGGGCCAAGCTTTTCGAGTATGGCATCGACCTGTCTGAGGACGACTTCACGGGTTTTATTGGCGTCCCGCTCTGCTTCGGTTTCACCGATACAGAGGACCGGGACAAGGCCGGCCTTGTAGATTGAGGCAAACTTGTCGGCGACAAGGTCGTCGGTTTCGCCATAGTGGTGTCGTCGTTCGGAATGGCCCACAAGCACATACTTGCACCCCAATTCCTTTACCATGGTTACCGAGGTCTCACCGGTATAGGCGCCGCTGTTATGCTCGCTGGCGTTTTGCGCCCCCAGCATTATTCGCGACCCGGCCAGCAGCGCACCCGCCTGGGCAAGGTAGGCCATGGGCGGACAAACCACCACCTGGACGGGTTTGACGGACGTGCGCACCAGAGGTGGTAATAACCGCTCCAATAACACCGTTGAACCGTTCATCTTCCAGTTTGCGATTATCAGCTTTTGTCGCATTGGTGCTCATCTCTCCATTGAATGAACTTTTCATCGACTCGGGTATTGCACGCCCCGTGCTTAAAATTTCTGCAACTTTGGCTTTTGAAGCAACGCAAATGCCGCGCACCAGGGCAACTCTGATAACGGTGACCGAAACCGGATAGAAACAATTTGCTACATCAAAGAAAAAATATATTTTTTATTTTTTGCCGAGATGAAAATATTTATTCTTCGAAATTCATCAAAAATACGGCTTCGACACGGTATCTTCGTCTTTCATGTCAACAATGATGGGGAAAAGTAACAAATTATTGGCGCCGGGAAAACCACTTTCGGTCAAGCGCCGGCTGGATTTATGCGGGATGAGGGTTTGCGAACGATCGATATAGTGGCCGAATGATGGCGGTGGCTACCACCGGAGCACCGGTCAGGGTTGGAACCATTTGCGAATTTTCCGATAGCCGGGCCGGTCGGTGCTGAGTACGTCCCGACGCCCGCGGGTGTGTGCTCTCAGGTTGGAGAGACAGGATTTCTGTCGACTGGAATAACCACTGAAACTGTGGTCACCTGGAAAATCGGGGCCCGGTTAGTCTGCAATCACCCGCTCCGGGCACGCTGTGGAAGGAGCGGGCAATTGCTTGACCTGAGCCCGGGCTCAGGTTGTTTGCGGGGCTCAGGCTGCTGCCCGGCAGATGTCGATGAACTCCCGACTGTCCAGGGAGGCCCCCCCCACCAGACCGCCATCGATATCGGCCATGGCCAGCAATTCCGCGGCGTTAGCGGCCTTCATGCTGCCGCCGTAGAGGAGAGGCAGGCTTTCAGCGTCCCCGGCAGCCGTTTCGGCAATATGCCGGCGAATCAGTTGATGCACATCCTGCGCCTGGGCCGGCGTGGCGGTTTTACCGGTGCCAATGGCCCAGACCGGTTCATAGGCGATAATGGCATTGGCAAAAGCGTCTGAGCCAATATGGGCCTGGACAGCATCGATTTGCCTGAAAACAACCTGATCGGTCTGATCCTGGTCCCGCTCTTCCTGGGTCTCGCCGATACACAGCACCGGGATTAATCCCGACCGGCGAATGATGGCAAATTTCTCGGCGACAATGGCGTCAGTTTCACCAAAGTACTGCCGTCGCTCCGAATGTCCCACCAGCACATAACGACAGCCCAGTTCCTTCAGCATCGATACCGAGGTCTCTCCGGTGTAGGCGCCCTTGTCATGTTCATTGACATTTTGCGCGCCAAGTTCCAGCGAGGAGCCCTCTATGATGGCCGCCACCTGACCCAGGTAAGCCACGGGAGGGCAAACCCCCACGCGGGCTGAACCGAAAGACTCCCGCAACAGGGGTGGAAGCAGCGATGCCAGAAGTGCTCGGGAACCGTTCATCTTCCAGTTGCCGAGAATGATTTTTTGTCGCATCGATATATTGCCCTCAACGTAGCTGTTTCATGGATACAAATTTTTTTATCTACCGCGCCCTTCCAGCAGTGATATTTGCTGTTTCGGCTGACGGATATCGGATATTTTTAAAGCCCGCCCCTGCCGACTCGCCGCTGGTCCCGTTCGGTGCTGGCAATTTTAGCAGGCCAT
>QJWQ01000049.1 GCA_003235325.1 Gammaproteobacteria bacterium
TAGGGCCTGTTAACACTAATTGGATTGCCGCTGTTGAGTCTAAAAATTCACCGATCAAGGCGCGAGGAACGTGGTTTGGCCAGACCAAATGAGCGACGAGCAACGCCGAGTGGTGGATTTTTAGCCTCAACCCGAAGGGCTGGTGCTATTTTTATGCCCCACATCGTTATCAGTCGCTTATGTAGAGTCACTACACTACGCTCCTTCTGCCTTGTCGGGCATAAAAATAGCCTCCAGCATCGATAACCCCATTAGTGTTAACAGGCCCTAGAGCTCCCAGCCAGCGATCACGAATACGTCCGCACGTTTGGAGTCGCCGGTAATTCCGAACAGCGGCGCGAAGTCAATATGCATCTGCGGCAGCGGCCTGAACTGGATGCTCGGCCCGATGCGCAGATCCTCGGCCCAGTCGCTGCGGTTGCCTTCTTCGTTCTCCCATGCAAACTTGCCCTCAAAGCCTACCGAGATTTTCTCGTCGCGGAGCGTGTGGCTGAGTGCGAGTGTCCACTCGAGCTCTGTCGTACGCGAGTCGCCGGTCGTTTGCTCCCACACGAGGTTCGAGCCCCAGTGCCAGCCCGGGAGAAGCTCGTCACCGAGCAGCATCTTGGTTTCCATCTTGTCCGCTTTCGAATCCTGTCCCACCCATTCCAGGTAGATCGTCGGATTGCCCCAAATGTAGCCCCAGTCCGCAAATGCGTAGCGTAGCTCCACCCCGTTGTCAACGAAGGTCTCGCCGTGTCCTTCACGTCGTGTGATCAGGTACAGGTCGAGTTGCAGCCGGTACGGCAGGCCCATCTCGAGTTCCGATATCGAGATCACCTCGTTGTCACCTTCCCGGGGTACCTTCACGCGATACCACTGCTCGAGATCGATCTCACCAGCGGGACGCACGTAGATGCGCGTGCTCGGAAATCGCCGGTGTGCCGTCCAGCGTGGCTGCTTGTACGAACCGATACGATCTTCCTCGAGCAGGTCGGAGCGATGCCCCTCTACGATGATCGATTCCATCTCCCAGGTGCCGACACGGCTGCTCCTATTCGAGCCGACGGACGTTGCCGATTCCTGCTGCTTGCGCTGCTCCGCAGCCGGATCGGACACCTGTGCGATGAGCATCGCGGAGTCCGCTGCTAAGGGGGCGGCGACGACCCTCTGTAACTGCAGGTCCAGCGGAAGGGGCTGATCGGGCCCGGATTCGCTCGCACCCGCACCGGTCCCGACGAGCAGTAGTGCCGCGACGCCGGCTGGCATGACGGTCCATGAAGTTGTGAGCTGACGTACAACTGTTCTCATTGTTGTTCTCCTCGGGGTTCGGTTAACGCCGCGCGCGCCACGCACGCGTCAGGGCTACCGCAGGCAATTCTCGTTCCACTGCCAACGAATCGTGGCGCCACACTCGTAGCGGTTTGTTTCTGAAAGAGAATCCTGGTCTCTCTGGGGATTGCTGCGAGGGGAGTCGACTGTCGGCACCTGTACATGGCGTGTACACGACAGACCTTACCCGGACCGCTTTGATGCCCGGGCACACTGCGGACGACGTGACTTCGTGATAGAGCGTTCTTGCTATCTGCGTTCGACGATGCTCGCGCTACGGACAGTCCACAGGATGCAATCCGTGGTCTTGAACGGCCCTGTGATCATCAGGACAATACCGGTTTCTATAGAGGCGCAAGTGCCGAAGTCCGGCGAGTCCTTGTTACCCGAGCATTGGGCGCCGCCACGGGCCGGCTTTTTCAGCTAGTCCACCGGAATGTCTCAGTGACCCCTTTCGTTGACCCAGGCGTTGATGCGGCAGGGTAAGGTTTGGCCTGGGGATTGGTATTGACATGAGTAAGGGCGAAGGACGCCGGATTTTCAGGGAAGTGCGCGGTAATTTGAAGATGATTTCCAGGTGATCGGGGTCAAAAAAGAGTAAAGCGGTGTATCAATGTCAGTGGATGTGGTGGGAATGACTGTTTAATCTTCCTATACTGGTTGGCACGTCTGCCGTATGACATTGTCGAATTGGTATCCAACCGGGTTATCAATGAATTCAGTGGTATCTTCAGGGTCACCTACGATCTATCCAGCAAAACTCCTGCCACCATCGAGCAGGAGTGATTTCTGTACCGGCCAGCGGGCCCTGAAATAAAATGAGGATAATTTCATGATCCGGTTATTGATCGCTGTGGCGGTCCTGGGCTTGGCCATCATGTATATGTTGAGCCATCAGAAAGAGCAGCAGCAACAAGAGGTAATCTATCACGAGCAGCTTGATAAAGCCGAAGCCGTGGAGGACCAGTTGCAAGAGCAGTTAAAGGAGCGCATGCAACACGCGGACGAGATGAGCCAATGAAAGATGTCCGCTCCGATGTTCCTGTTATGGTTAACGGCCGGGAGCGGGCCGATCATCCGGTCCGGTGGAAAAGGCTGGCCCCGCTTTGTTGATTCAACCGGGCGTGCCGGTATTCTGAACTCCTCGGATTTAAGAGTACCGCTGAGGATGTCGACTCAGGGAGTGCAAAACTCGGCAAGCTGTGACTTGGTTTTCGATCGCCACTCGGTCAGTTCTTCCGGTGTCAGATACCGTTGTTCCCCGGTGTCCTCGTCCTTGACACGAATCCTGTTCCTGTGGGTCAGATTAAAATCGTTATTTCGGGCAATCTCGCAGTTCTCGGCATTCTGCTGTTGAAATCGGGCCAGCTCCTGTTCGCGCCTGGATTTTTTTTGCTCAGCGTCCTCCACAGCAGTTTCTTCCCCGGCCTCTTCATCTCCTTTTCCCTGAGAGTCTTCGTCTGCGGTACTGGACGTTTCCTTGCCGGTAGTGACATCAACGGTCTGCGCCGGCAGATTATCCGGAGGCGTGGTGGTGTAGTGGGTTGCGCCACTTTCGTCTACCCACTTGTAAAACTTGTCGGCTTCTGCCGGTAGCGCCAGGGCCAGTATCAGCGGCAACAGCAGCTTCACAGTCTGCATGAAAGGTCATCTCCTTTTTGAAACATCAAGCATTTACCCAACCATGGAGTTTCATATGCAGGCTGAGTACTTTCTAGAATAACGGCTTCCCTGATCAGGCACACAGATTACCTTCAGGAACTGTCGATAATCAAATGAATGACAATCTTAATTGCCAATTGGTGCACAAATCCACCCGATACCCGGACTATCTATCCCGGCTGGTTTCAACAGGATAACTTCGATATGGCGTGAATTCGGGATAAGGCAGGCTCGGTTGTCATGAGGTCCGAATCAAGGTCTCGGGTGAAGAAACCTGCAGGCCATGGTTGACTATCCCGCAGGACCTGATAAAGTGCCGCCCTTGCGGATATCCACCGCAAATGCTGGCTTGCCGCCAGTTACCAGATGGGCGTAATCCGCGCTCGCTGGCCATCTCCGGAAAGGGTATGTCAACCAACATCCCTCGAAGCGGTCAAGAAACGCGCAGCAGCGCTGACCGTTCATTGCCACGCAATCCTGCGATGCACAGCGAAGCAGACTATGTCCCCCTGTTGACAGCCGGCGGACCGGTATTTTCTCACTGTGAATCAACGAGGATTTTTACGTGGAACTTCTTTCGGGCGGAGACATTCTGATCCGCGCCTTGCGTGAAGCCGGGGTCAAGCACCTGTGGGGTTATCCCGGTGGCGCGGCCCTGCATATCTATGACGCCATTTTCAGACAGGCCGATGTTCGCCATATCCTGGTGCGCCATGAACAGGCTGCGGTTCATGCTGCCGATGGTTATGCCCGGGTCACCGGTGAGGTGGGTGCAGTTCTGGTAACCTCCGGTCCCGGCGCTACCAATGCCATCACTGGAATTGCCACCGCAGCAATGGATTCGATACCCCTGGTTGTGATTTCCGGACAGGTGGTGCAGGAAAGAATTGGTGACGACGCCTTTCAGGAAACCGACATGATCGGTATCTCCCGGCCGGTCGTTAAGCACAGCTTTCTGGTCAAGCGCGCCGAGGATATCGCCGAAACCGTGGCCAAGGCCTTTTATATCGCCGCCTCGGGCCGTCCCGGGCCGGTGGTCATCGACATCCCCAAGGACGTTACCGACCCCAACCGCAAGGTACCCTACCACTACCCGGACAAGGTCAAAATCCGTTCCTATCAGCCGACGACCAAGGGCCATTCCGGCCAGATCAAGCGCGCCGTCAAGGAACTGATATCGGCCCGTCGTCCGGTTATCTATGCCGGTGGTGGCGTCATCCTGGGGGAAGCCTCGACTCAACTCAGGGAATTGGCGAGGATGCTGAATTTTCCTGTCACCAATACCCTTATGGGCCTTGGCAGTTATCCCGGCAGTGATCGCCAGTTTCTGGGCATGCTGGGTATGCACGGCACTTTTGAGGCAAACACTGCCATGCATCATTCTGATGTGATCCTGGCAGTAGGCGCCCGTTTTGACGACAGGGTAACCAATACCCCAGCCAAGTTCTGTCCCTCGGCAACTATCATTCATATCGACGTCGACCCGACATCAATATCCAAGACTGTACGGGCGGATATTCCCATCGTCGGCTCCTGCGATGTCATTCTTCAGGATATCATCGATCAGGTTCGGGCTTCGTCCAGGAAGCCCGACCAGGTGGCCATAGGCCAATGGTGGCAGCAGATCGATGAATGGCGGGCCCGGCACGGTTTGTATACCGCGCCGCGCCACGAACCCAGCGGCGGTGAAATCATCAAACCCCAGGATGTGGTCAAGGCCCTGTATAAAGTAACCAAAGGCAAGGCCTTTATTACCTCGGATGTCGGTCAGCACCAGATGTTTGCCGCCCAGTACTACCTCTTTGACAAGCCCCGACAGTGGGCCAATTCCGGGGGACTTGGCACCATGGGTTATGGCCTGCCGGCGGCGATGGGTGTCAAGATGGCCTTTCCCGACGATGACGTGGCCTGTGTCACCGGCGAAGGCAGCATCCAGATGTGCATCCAGGAACTGTCGACCTGCACCCAGCATCAGTTGCCGGTAAAGATAATCAACCTCAATAACCAGGCTCTGGGTATGGTCAAGCAATGGCAGGACATGCAGTACGGAAGCCGCTATTCTCACATTCTCTATGAGGATTCCCTGCCGGATTTCGTCAAACTGGCTGAGGCATACGGTCACGTGGGGATGCGGGTCGACCGCTTTGAAGAACTTGAAGAAAAGCTCGAAGCCTGTTTTGCCCTCAAGGACCGGACCGTGTTTCTGGATATTAATGTCGACCCCACTGAACACGTCTACCCCATGCATATCGCACCCAATGGTTCCATGCGGGATCTTTGGCTGAGCAAAACGGAGCGGACCTGATGAGACGGATTATAGCTATTCTGATGGAAAACGAGCCGGGGGCCCTGTCCCGGGTGGTCGGCCTGTTTTCGCAAAGGGGATATAATATTGATACCCTGACCGTTGCCCCCACGGAAGACCGAACCCTGTCCCGACTGACCCTGACCACCACCGGCGACGAGAAAATAATCGAGCAGATCACCAAGCAATTGAACAAGTTGCTCGATGTTGTCAAAGTGGTGGACCTGACGGAGGGCACCTACATCGAGCGCGAACTGATGTTGATAAAAGTCAGGGCCCTCGGTGATCAGCGGGCCGAAATCAAGCGTTGCACGGACATTTTTCGTGGCCAGATCGTCGACGTCAGTGCCACCAGCTACACTATCCAGGTGGCCGGCGAGGGGGACAAGCTTGATGCATTTATCACCACGTTGCCGGAAGGGGACGTGGTCGAGGTGGTGCGTTCCGGCATTTCCGGGATTGCCCGGGGGGAAAAATCCCTGAAGCTTTGATTTCTTACACCGCTAGCTGGATAACAGCTACAGATATCCACTTTTTTGACTCCATTTCAAGGAAACAGGTATAACAACATGCAAGTTTATTACGACAAAGATTGTGATCTCTCCATTATCCGCGGCATGAAAGTCTGTATCGTCGGCTATGGTTCACAGGGCCATGCCCATGCCCTCAATTTGCGCGACTCCGGTGTCGAGAACGTGGTGGTGGCTTTGCGCAAGGGGTCCGCTTCCTGGAAAAAGGCCGAAAATGCCGGATTGCAGGTGGCTGACATTGAGCAGGCCGTCAGCGGTGCCGACCTGGTGATGATGCTGGCGCCTGACGAGCATCAAAAAAACCTGTATTACAGCCGCATCGAGCCCAACCTGAAGCAAAACGTCGTGCTGGCATTTGCCCACGGACTTAATATTCACTTCCAGTTGATTGAACCCCGCAAAGACGTTGACGTCATTATGATCGCCCCCAAGGGGCCCGGCCATACGGTGCGAGGCACTTACGTTGAAGGCGGCGGTGTGCCGACGCTGATTGCCATTTACCAGGATAATTCCGGACGGGCCAAGGATATTGCCCTGTCCTATGCCTCTGCCAACGGTGGAGGCCGCTCCGGCATTATCGAGACCAATTTTCGGGAAGAAACTGAAACCGACCTGTTCGGTGAACAGGCTGTTCTGTGTGGTGGAGCCACGGCCCTTGTCCAGGCAGGCTTTGAAACACTGATTGAAGCAGGCTACGCGCCTGAAATGGCCTATTTTGAGTGCCTGCATGAATTGAAGCTGATCGTCGACCTCATGTACCAGGGGGGTATTGCCGACATGCGTTACTCCATTTCAAACACCGCCGAATACGGTGATTATGTGTCCGGTCCCCGCGTGATTACCGACGAAACCAAGGCGGAAATGAAGCGCATACTGACCGATATTCAGGAGGGCCGATTTGTTCGTGAATTCATGCTGGATAACCAGGCAGGAAATCCGGTGCTGAAGGCCAAGCGACGAATTTCAGCGGAACATCCCATTGAAGCGGTCGGCGCCAAACTGCGCAGCATGATGCCCTGGATTGGCAAAAACAAGCTGGTTGACAAGTCAAAAAACTGATGGCTTCGGCAATAAAAAAACGCGGTAATTACCGCGTTTTTTTTATAACATGGCTTGAGTGGCTTTTGCGGACACTCAGGCGAGCTCCCGGATTGCCTCGCAGCCGAAATGGCAAAAACGTGGCTGTTGATTACAGAAGAGCAGTAATAATCAGGATAATTAAATGCCCGATCTGAAAGATGAATCTGATGTGGATACTAAAGTCTCCAATTCCACGGAAAATGCCGAGGCCGGTGCAGAGGCACAAGTCAGGAGAAGAGGTATCTACCTGCTGCCAAATCTGCTGACGACCGGAGCCATGTTCGGTGGCTTTTATGCCATTTTGTCCGCCATGAACGGCCGCTATGAAGCAGCTGCCGTGGCCATTTTTGTCGCCATGTTCTTTGATGGCCTCGATGGTCGCGTAGCTCGAATGACAAATACCCAGAGCGCCTTTGGTGTTCAGTATGACAGTCTCTCAGACATGGTTTCATTTGGTGTGGCACCAGCGGTGATCACGTTCAGCTGGATGCTGCATCTTCTCGGTAAGGTGGGTTGGGCTGCTGCCTTTATCTATGCTTCCTGTGCCGCCCTGAGGCTGGCCCGCTTCAACACCCAGGTCGATGTGGTGGACAAGCGCTTTTTTGTCGGACTTGCAAGCCCTGCAGCAGCTGCGCTTCTGGCGGGCATGGTCTGGAGTGGCTGCGACGCCGAGCCTTCCCTTTTTATCGCTATTATCGCCGCGATCCTGACCTCGCTTGCCGGTGTATTGATGGTGGCCAATATTCGCTACCACAGCTTAAAGGGGATAGATCTGAAAGGCCGGGTGCCCTTCGTTGCCATTTTGCTGATGGTTCTGGTTTTGGTGGTGATCAGTATCGATCCACCGCGGGTATTGTTGATGATGGCATTGACCTATGCGTTGTCGGCCCCCGTCGCCTGGCTGTTGAATCGAAAAAAAATGAAAGAGATGGCCTCAGAGAAAGGCAGTTCTGACAATACGGGAGTTGCCGAGCCGATCGCTTCGGTGGAACCGAAAATGACAAAAGATACTGAAACGTCAAAAGGAACAGACGAAAGTTCCAGTTAACAAACGGGACTGTTTCCGGTGATATGCCCGTCATAGAGGGGATTTGACCTGGCCGACTCTGGACGCCAGGACCCAGATTGACCGGCGGGGTATTCCTACTTGGCACTGGGAGTAAAACCTGTTTCAATAGGCTTATAGACTGATGAAAATGACCATGATCACAATCTCATTTACCCATCAATATCCAGGCAATTTTGTCCTCCTCCCTGCCAGCCTGCGCCCGCTGTACGCTCTCCTGCCCTGAGGGGCATTAACTTTTATTTCCATCTACCAATCCGTGTGCAAAATGCCCTGCCAGGCAGGGGAAAATCCGTAACCAGTTTCCGTGCAGTTTCCGGAAATTCAGGAGCGATATAATGACCAGAGAGCGTTTGATTATTTTTGATACCACCTTGCGTGACGGCGAGCAAAGCCCGGGTGCGTCGATGACCCGGGACGAAAAGCTGCGCATTGCCAGGGCGCTGGAAAAACTCAGGGTGGACGTGATCGAGGCGGGATTTGCCATATCCAGCCCCGGCGATTTTGAGGCGGTTAAGGCTATCGCTGAAGTCATCAAGGACAGTACCGTGTGCAGCCTTTCCAGGGCGGTTCGGCCGGATATTGAACGCGCCGCCGAGGCGCTGAAAAAGGCAAATTCCGCCAGGATTCATACTTTCATCGCCACCTCGCCGATTCATATGCAGTACAAATTGCAGATGAGTCCGGACGAGGTGGTGAGCCAGGCAGTATCGGCGGTAAAACTGGCGCGAACTTTCGTGTCGGACGTGGAATTTTCCCTCGAGGATGCCAGTCGTTCAGAATTTGATTTTATGTGCCGCATCATTGACGCGGTGATTGCCGCCGGTGCCGGTACCATCAACCTGCCGGATACAGTGGGTTATGCCGAACCCCAACAATTCGGAGCCATGGTCGGCAGCCTGATCGAAAACGTTGCCAATGCCGACAAGGCCATTTTTTCGGTCCATTGCCACAACGATCTGGGCCTTGCCGTAGCCAATTCCCTGACAGCGGTACTGAACGGTGCCAGGCAGGTAGAGTGCACAGTCAATGGTCTCGGTGAGCGGGCCGGCAATGCTTCCCTGGAGGAAATTGTCATGGCGGTGCGCACCCGCAAGGACCGGTTCCCGGTGGAAACCCGCATTGATCCGGGGCACATTGTTCCCGCATCCAGGCTGGTTTCCAGCATCACCGGCTTTCCGGTTCAACCCAACAAGGCCATAGTCGGCGCCAATGCTTTCGCTCACGAATCAGGGATCCACCAGGACGGGGTGCTCAAACATCGGGAAACTTATGAAATTATGCGCGCCCAGGACGTGGGCTGGGGTGCTAACAGGCTGGTACTGGGAAAACTTTCCGGCCGTGCCGCCTTTGCTTCCAGGCTGGAGGAACTGGGCATTACCTTTGACAGCAAAGAAGAAATGAATCTGGCCTTTTCCCGGTTCAAGGAACTGGCGGACAAAAAACGGGAAATCTACGATGAGGATCTGCAGGCACTGGTTTCCGAAGTGCAGATGGCTGAAGCCTCTGAAAAATATGCCCTGTCTCGAATGGAGGTACTTTCCAGGACTGGCCAGGCGCCCCACGCTGAGCTGACCCTGCGGATTTCGGGCCGGGAGCAGGCCGTGCAGTCCGATGGCGATGGTCCGGTGGACGCCGTTTTCAAGGCTATCGAAAAGCTGGCCCACAGTCAGACAAACCTGCAACTTTATTCCGTCAACGCCGTTACCGAGGGTACAGAAGCGCAGGGTGAAGTGACGGTGCGGCTGGAAAAGGGCGGTCGAATTGTCAATGGTCAGGGTGCCGATACAGATGTTCTGGTGGCCAGTGCCCGGGCCTACCTCAATGCTCTCAACCTGCTGGAGAGCCCCAACCGTTTGCATCCGCAAATGGGCGGCGTCTGAAAGCACGGAGTCGGGCTTAACTCTCATGCCTCAGGGATTGCGCGAATGGTATCTGGGCACAATGGGCATAGTGCAATATGTGCCCAGAAGCGGGAAATCTGAGCCGGTCGAAGGATCCGAGACCGGCTATCCAGAGGCCGATGACCCTGCCATCTCCAGGGCAGGGTATCGGGCTGATTTGGACAAGGACCTCTCTGCCGCTACCGACTCTTCGTCCCCGAGGTCCGACTCATCGCTAAAGGCTCCGGAACGGGAAATCAAAGTCCGGGAAGAATCATCTGAACAATTTTTGTCATTTCGGCTGGCTTACTGGCGAGTCTCGGATGATCTTGCGGTGATTGACAGTATGGCTCCGGGAAGGCGACCCTCGCCGCAACACCTTGAACTTCTTGGAAAAATTCTACAGGCGATTGGCCGGTGGGGCGGAGATATTGGCCAGGCGGAGTTTATAGACTGGCCGGCAAATCCCGGTACTCGGGCAGACAGAGAAGGTGCGAGGATTTTTCTGGAAATGTTCCTGGAGGGCCGCTGTCGGCAGCGGCCTTTTCGCTGGCTCTTGCTTATGGGTGAAACGACATGGCAACTGTTGCCCGAGTCAACCGGCAAGAAACAATCCAGGAAAACCGGAGACCAATTGGTACTTACGAGCGGTGCCACTGGCGTACTCACCTATTCCCTTGAAGACATGTTAAGTCGGCGGGAAACAAAGGCCGAGACCTGGCGAGCCATTCGATTTCTTGCGGAGTAGATTCGATTGCCGGCAACCCGCTTTATCCGGTCAGCTAACGACAACGACATGCAGGTGCTGGCGGCTATTGAGCGTCGGATCTCGCCTCTACCCTGGACCGAACATCAATTCCGGGAAAGTCTGGATGCGCATGTTGTTATCATCATGGAGTTCAATGGTGTTACCGCCGGATACCTGGTATACAGCCGAACGCTGGACGAAGTGGAGTTGCTCAACCTGGGGGTCGACCTGCCGTTTCGGCGTTCAGGCATAGGAAGACAATTACTGGATTATTGCATCAATGAGAATCGGAATTTCGCTGTCCGGATTTATCTTGAGGTGAGAGCGGGCAATCTACCGGCTATCAACCTGTATACAGGTGCGGGGTTCGTTCAGGTTGGTGCCAGGAAGGGATACTATCAGACCGCGCGGGGTGCCGAAGACGCAGAGGTAATGGCCTATGACTACTCCCCAGCCCGTCCCTGAAAAAATACCCGTCGGTATCAGCAGTTGCCTGCTCGGTGACCCGGTCCGCTATAACGGGGGCCACAAAAAAGACAGTTATATTACCGGTACCCTGAGCAAGTATTTTGACCTGAGACCGCTATGTCCGGAAGTGGGTATTGGCATGGGCGTGCCCCGGCCGCCGATAAGACTGGTGGCAACGGACAGGGGAGTACGTGCACTTGGTGTCAAGGATGCCGCTGTCGATGTCACCGATGAATTGCGGGCATTCACACTGTCCAGGGAGGAATTTATCGCCGGTCTCAGTGGTTACATTTTGAAGCGCGCTTCACCGAGTTGCGGTATGGAGCGGGTGAAGCTGTTTAATCAGAAGGGCATCCCGGAAAACCGAGGTGTCGGCATTTTTGCCGAGAGTCTGATGAAAAAATTTCCGGATTTGCCTCTGGAGGAGGAGGGCCGGCTGGGAGACGCTCGTCTCAGGGAAAACTTTGTGCAGAGGGTTTTTATCTACTTTCGCTGGCAACAATTGTGCAGGACAGGTCTAAGTGTCGCCAGGCTTAACGACTTTCATGCCCGGTTGAAATTGACCTTGATGAGCCACAACCAGGACCAATGTCGGCAGTTAGGCCGACTGGTGGCAGGTGCTGATGGTGCCAATATTGATGAAATTGGTGCTCAATATATCGGCGGTGTCATGAAGGCCCTTCGCATTGTCGCCAGCCGCAAGAACCATGTTAACGTGTTGCAGCACATCCAGGGTTACCTCAAAAGGGATCTGGATGCTGAGGATAAACAGGAAATGCTGCAGGCTATTGAGGCATATTATCGGGGTGAAGTGCCATTAATTGTCCCCCTTACCCTGTTGAATCATTTTTTTCGAAAAGCACCGGATCCGTATATCTCATCTTCCTGGTATATGAATCCCTACCCGATGGAATTGAAACTGCGCAATCTCCTCTAGGCTCTGGCCATTGATGGGGAATAGTCGCACCATTGGAGCATGAATATCAATAATGAGAAAATTGCGTCACCGGTTGGCCTTGTCCTGTTTGAGGCAATCGATACTCGGTTTTTTGCCCTCAGCTTTTACCGGTTATGGTAGGGCCTGGGAGGCCTGGTATTTATCCTGCCAGGAAATTTGCTGATGTCGCCCGTGGTTGTGCATCTGCTGAAGTGGCTTTTTTACGAAAGGAAATCCCATGGATCTAGCTGAATTTCAAGTTCATTACTGGCATTGGCTGGTTCTGGGTGTTGCCCTGGTCATCGCCGAAATATTTTTAACAAGTTTTACTCTGCTATGGTTTGGCCTGGCGGCCATTCTGGTCGGGGTGCTGTTGTGGTTTATTCCGGCAATGTCCGTTACCTTGCAGGTGTTTATCTGGATTATCGCGTCCTGCGGTTTGGCCATTTATTGGTTCAAGTTTTTCAAGCCGAAAATGGTGGATAAAACACTGGCGGGTATTTCCCGGGAAGCCGTCCTGGGTGAAACCGGGCAGGTAATCAAAGTCCCCGTTGAAGGCAGCCGCGGTGTGGTTCGATTCTCAACCCCGATCCTCGGCGATGATGAATGGCATTTTATCTGCAAAGACTCTGTAGCTGTCGCGGTTGGTGACCGGGTGCGGATTCAGGATTTCTCTGGCAACACCCTGATTGTTGAAAAAGCAGATTGAGTCAATGCCAGCGACTGACTGTATGTTTATTGAATTGAAATTATAATTCCGGCTTTGATAATGGAGAGCTTTTGATGGATGGAATGATAGTACTGTTGGCGTTACTGATACTGACGCTGGTTACCCTGCTGAAAGGCGTGAGATTGGTTCCTCAGGGATATAAATGGGTAGTACAGCGACTTGGCAAGTTTGACCGTTCCCTGTCCCCGGGACTGAATTTCACCATACCCTACATCGAAACGGTAGCGTACAGGGTGACCACCAAGGATATTGTTCTGGATATACCGTCGCAGGAGGTGATCACCAGGGACAACGTGGTGATCATCGCCAATGCTGTCGCTTACATCAACATTCTGGCGCCGGAAAAGGCTGTTTACGGCGTCGAGGATTACGAACTGGCCATACGCAACCTGGTGCAAACTGCACTGCGTTCCATCGTTGGTGAAATGAGTCTGGATGATGCACTCTCATCCAGGGACCAGATCAAGGCAAAGCTGAAAAATTCCATTTCAGATGATATTGCCGACTGGGGTATAGCTCTGAAAACCGTGGAAATACAGGACATCAACCCGTCCTCCACCATGCAGACAGCCATGGAAGAACAGGCGGCTGCCGAACGGGCCCGTCGTGCGACGGTCACCCGGGCCGATGGACAGAAGCAGGCCGCCATTCTGGAGGCTGATGGTCGCCTTGAGGCATCGCGCCGGGACGCAGAGGCCAAGATTGTGTTAGCGGAGGCTACAAGGCAGGCGATTCAAAAAGTGACTGAAGCCATTCAGGGGCAGGAACTGCCGGCAGTTTTTCTGCTCGGTGAAAAGTATGTGGATTCTCTCGGCAGGATGGCTGATTCCAGCAATGCTAAGATTGTAGTGTTGCCCGCTGATATCCCCGCCGCAGTCAGGGGAATCATGAGTTCCCTGCCAAAGTAAATGTTGACGTGGGAGTGTTAGAGAATTGTCGCCAGTAATACTGGAAATAAATATGGAAAATGTCAGTCGAGAACTTATAGAAAGACACCATTTGCCAGAAAATTTCATTGAAACAGTTAATGACTATTATTTGCCCCTGACAAAAGCAATTGCTGGCAAAGCCCGCAATCTCAACCGGCCATTGTTTGTGGGTATCAATGGTGCTCAGGGCACTGGCAAATCAACATTGGCAAGCTTTCTCTGCGAGCTGTTATTGCATGGCTTTCAGCTTCGGAGCGTAGAAATTTCTATCGATGACCTTTACCTGAGCAAGGCTGCCCGGAATGCCCTGGCCAGGGAAGTGCATCCTTTACTGGCGGTCAGGGGAGTGCCTGGTACCCATAATATCGATTTGGGCTTGTGCTTGTTGGAACAACTTGCAAGTGCAGATAACCATTCAGTCACCGCTATTCCGCGTTTTGACAAAGCAGTCGACGACTGTTGCCTGGAGGATACCTGGGTCCAATTTCAGGGACGGCCAGATGTTATTATCCTGGAGGGATGGTGCGTTGGTGCTAGGCCGCAACCGGTAGCGGACCTGCAGGAACCGATCAATGGGCTGGAGAGAGCTCGGGATGGTGATGGCCGCTGGCGACGGTATGTTAATGACCAGTTGGCAGGGCCCTACCAGAATCTGTTCGGATTGCTGGACTTGCTGGTGATGATCCGTGCGCCCTCGTTTTCCTGTGTCTATGACTGGAGACTCTTACAGGAAGAGAAGCTGGAAAGGAGCCGGCGGCTCGATGGTCTCAGCACGACTGCCGTCATGGGGCCGGACCAGGTTCGGGAATTTATTATGTATTATGAACGATTGACTACCTGGCAGTTGCGGGAAATGCCCTCAAGGACCGACGCCTTGCTCGAGATGGATCAAAACCACAATATCACCGCTTTTCTCGGGGATCTGATCGCCGAGTAATAAGGCTGTCATACTCGTGGCCATACAATACTAGTTGTGGTCATATTCTGCCTTTTTACACTGACTCGAATGCCAAAGATTTCTTATATTAGGGTCGATTGGACATTCTCATCTTTGTTAATACCTGGAGATTGGCCTGTCCAGGCCTGATTTCCGGCGCCTTCTCAATCAAAATTTTTCAAGTCGAACCTAAAGACTTGTGATTTCAAGCACGACCAGAAAAAACAATGAGTTAACCGTGGTTTTAGCTGTTGCTTTGTGCGTTTGATTCTGCACATAATTGCCGCGGGTATGGATTTATAGAAATTAACCATCTGATAATAAAGTGGTTTGCGCTATGAGGCGTCTATCGGCGACGGATTTGCTGGGCTACCAGGATATCCGGCCAGAAACGCCGGAAACGATCGAGCTTGGGGATTTGCTGGTCAATTACCTGGCCCAGTTGGGTGTGGAGTACGTTTTCGGAATCCCCGGGGGCGCCATAGAGCCCCTCTTCGATGCGTTGGCTCGAAGTCAGCGACGAAATGGCCCCAGAATTATTGTCAGCAGGCACGAAACCGGTGCGGCTTTCATGGCCGATGGCTATTCCAATTCGACGGGAAAACTCGGTGTCTGTTGCGCAACAACCGGCCCCGGGGCCACCAATCTGGTTACTGGCGTGGCCTCGGCATATGCCAATAATATTCCAATGCTGGTGGTCACTGCCCAGACAGCGTTGTCTACTTTTGGCAAGGGGGCGTTTCAGGATTCTTCCTGTACGGGAGTAAATACCGTCTCTCTTTTTGACAGTATTACACGTTACAGCTCACTGATTTCTCACCCCGAGCAATTTGAAAGAAAATTGGCGACAGCCATAATGAAGGCCTTCCAGGCCCCTTCCGGTCCGGTTCATCTCAGTATTCCCATCGATGTTTTTCGCCACAGTGTGACCTCGGCAAATCCCCGGTTTGACATGGCCGGGTTGGTATCCAAGCACGCTCTTCTGGATCATGATGCCGTAGAAAAGCTGTATTTTGCCCTGGTCAATGCCAAACGCCCGGTTTTCCTGATAGGTGATGCGGCAGGCGATGCGATTGGTTCTATCCTGAGTCTGGCAGTCAAGTTAAATGCCCCAATTACAACCACACCCCATGGCAAGGGTTTGGTCAGTCCCTATCATCCACTTTATTACGGTGTGGTTGGTTTTGCCGGTCATCAGAGCGCTAATGAGTTGCTTACTAGCGAGGATGTGGATGTTGTCGTGGCTATTGGCTCCACACTGGGTGAGTGGGCGACAAACGGTTGTGGCGAATACAATATCCTCAACGAGCGTTTGATCCATGTGGAGTCCAGCGAATCAAACTTGACCGGTTCGCCCATGGCCCGTCTTCATGTAAGGGGAAGTCTTGAAACTATATTTGAATATCTCCTTGATCATCTTGAAACGGAAACGAATAGCAGCAAAATCCAGGTTAATTACGGCTTTTCAGATATTCAATCAACCTCGGAAGGTTTCAGCCCGCATCTTGTGCTCAACGATGTCAGTGCATTTAATGATGATCGCGAGCCAATAAAACCACAGCGGTTGATGAAAGAGCTTGCCGAGCTTTTTCCACCGCATACGCATTACTTTGCCGATACGGGAACCAGTTTTGCCTGGGCAACCCATTACCTTTTGCCCCACGACCGACGCATTTCCGGCAAGCGCAATGCGCGAGGAGGGGTCTTCAGGGCCTGTCTCGAATTTGCTTCTATGGGCTGGGCCATTGGTTGTTCTGTCGGGGCGGCGTTGGCCCGACCCGGTGAGGCTACTGTCTGTATCACCGGAGACGGCAGTATGTTAATGAGCGGTCAGGAAATCACCGTCGCCCTTCAGCATCGGTTGCCGGTAATATTTGTAGTCTTGAACGATTCGGCCTATGGCATGGTCATGCATGGGCAGAAACTTACCGGTGCCGAGCAAATAGGTATTGCGCTGCCGACAATCGATTTTGCCGCTGTTGCCCGGGGTATGGGTATAAAGGGATTTGTAATTCGTGCTGTCGACGATTTGCGCGCGTTGCAGATAAACGAATTATTGAACCATTCAGGGCCAACTCTTCTGGATGTCAGGATTGACACCAATGAAATACCGCCAATTTCTGTCAGGACGTCTTCAATAAAGCATTTTCGATGAGCAATAGCAACCGGGAAACAATAACAACAAGAATCTGGCGAGAAGTCAGTGAAGCAGATAACCCGTTCGTCGCTAAAATATGTTATTGCTCTGGTTATGATGTATTCGGCGATCTTCTCGGGAAAATTAGCTGGATAGAGTATCTTTACCTGTTATTCAAACTGGAACCACCGGCGTCACAACAGGCGAAATTGCTTGAAAGCCTTGCAGTCATTCTGGCGAATCCTGGTCCGAGAGATCACAGTGTGCGTGCCGCCATGAACGCGGGTGTTTGCGGGTCGCCTCGAGCCTCGGCATTAATGGCGGCGCTGGGGGTCGGTGCGGGAAATCTCAATGGTGCCAGGGAAATCTGGCAGGCGATGAATTATTGGGCCGAATGCGGCGAAGATATCGAAGCCTGGCAGTCAATAATTGCTAAACCTCCGAGGGAAGAGCGGGTAGATATCTGGTTGCCCATGGAGCATACCCCGGGCTTTGATCCAAATGGAGAATCGTGTCCACTGCCGGTAAGGCAGGCGTTGAGGCACTTGGCGGACGTCAGTCCGGGCAAAACGCTTCGATGGCTTTTGGAAAACAGGGAGCGTCTTGAGCAATACACCTCAATCCCACTTGCATTTTCCGGAGTCGCCGCCGCAGCATTCCATGACCTTGAATTTTCAGCAGCTCAGGCAGAAAGTCTTTATCTGTTGCTGAGATTACCCGGTGCGGCGGCCCATGCCCTTGAGCAGGAAAAATATGGCTGGAGTCAATACCCTTTTTTCAAAGACGGACTGCAATTGAAAGACAGCCTTGATGACGCTCTTAAATCAGCAGTAGGTGCAGATGTGTAAATGAAAGGAGCTGATCTACTAGCGCATTGTGAAAATCATTGGGAAACTAATAAGGGAGCCTGGTTTCCGGGGGAAAAGGTCCTTTATCGTGATTTGGATTTGTTCGAGGCTTTCAGGGATAAAAGCTGGGTTTCTTTGCTGATGTTCGGGATTACCGGCAGAATTCCCAGTGAAAAGGATGCCAAACTGGTTGAGGGTATTTGGAAGATATCTACCAGTTTTCCTGACCCACGTCTCTGGAATAACCGTGTTGCTGCTTTGGCTGGAACTGCCAGGAGTACAGGGAATCTTGGATTGTCAGCGGCAACTGCAATTTCAGAAGCATCAATTTT
>QJWQ01000096.1 GCA_003235325.1 Gammaproteobacteria bacterium
GAGGCCCTGGCGGCGCTGGAAAAAGCCAGTGTCCAGGTACCGACCGTATTTGCCATTTTTCTCGACCGGCCGGCAATTCTCGGCAATATTCGCGACAAGGCGACGGCCATTCTCGGCAATTTTGGCGCCAGTGATGCAGCGGTTCTGGATATTGTTTTGGGTGTAGAAAAGCCAAAAGGCAAACTTCCATTCGAACTGCCGGCGTCAATGGAGGAAGTTCTGAAGCAGAATCCGGCAGTTGCGGACGATACTGAAAATCCGCTGTACCAATACGGTTACGGATTGGAATTCCAATGAGACACGGGAGAAGGGTGATTAATTTTGGCCGTTGCCGCAAATTCACTGGAAAGCCGATAAGTCACCAGACAGCTCCATTAACAGGCTGTTGAAAAACCCTGTTTTTCGGCTGCCTGATTCCGATACATGGACGTATCGGCACCAGCGACGACGGCCAGGTCGTTGTTTTTGGAGGCAAAAAAATGACACTTTGCGGGGCGGCCTCCCGCGGGGCGGCCCCCCGCATTTGCGTAGTTTGAAAAGGTCAGGAAGGCTTTTTCAACACTCCCTTAATGACAGGTTAGCGAGCCATGCGACTGGTAAAACAAATTTTGAGCGAACCCCTGGTACATTTTGTCCTGACTGCCTTTGCCATCTATTTTGCGGTTGGCGTGGTCAATGGCGGGCATTCATCACGCGCTCAGGATCATATCCTGATCTCGCCGGCTCGAGTCGAGCAATTAAGCAATCTTTACCAGCAGCAATTTGGCCAACGGCCCGACCAGAGCACTCTGGATAAATTGCTGGAGAGTGATATCGAAGAGGAAATTTTGATGCGGGAGGCATTGAAACTCAATCTCGACGCCAGCGATGAAGTGGTCAGGCGACGACTCGCGCAAAAGATGCGCTTTTTGATTGAAGATCTGAATGCACCGCCGGAACCGGGTGATCAGGAATTGGAGCGGTACCTGCAGGAAAACGCCCGCCGCTATGAAGTGCCAGCCACTGTCAGCTTCCATCATGTATTTTTCACTGACAGGGGGCCGATGGGTGATGGCTTTCAGCGCGCCCAGGCAGTGTTGGACGAGCATCACAGCGACGGTCAGATCGAGCCCGGCATGGGCGACCCGTTCCCCGACCGCTATCACTACAGCGATTACAGCCTTGAGCAGGTACAACGGGTAATGGGGCAGACGCCGGCGGCCGAGGAATTGCTGAAAGCGCCAACGGGGCACTGGTTCGGGCCGGTGCAATCCGGGTATGGCTGGCATTTGTTCTATGTCGATTCCCGCTCAGTTCCGCGTATGCCCCAGTTGGCAGACATCAGGGGCCGCTTGCGCATTGATTTCATGCGCGATGCCGAGGAACAGTTGAACGAGCAAGCCTTACAGCGCCTGGTCAGTCATTATCAGATTGTGGGCATGGGTGAGGACGGCTAATGAGACAGATTTCATGTAGGTATCTGATGCTAAACCTGCTGGCTTTGCTGGTTTTATTTCCTGCCTGGTCGGCCCATGCTCACGAGGTCCGGCCTGCCCTTCTGGAAATCCGGCAATCGCACAGCGGCCCTGTGGAGATCACCTGGAAACGGCCGGTCCAGGGCGAAATGGCCTTGCACCTGAAACCACAGCTTTCCAACGGCTGGCTGGAAAAATCACCGGCAGAACAACACCAGTCGGATTCATTTCTGACCCAGAAGTGGTCGATTGAAGCAGTGACTGAACAGCCGCTGACAGGCAGCACTCTGACAATTGAAGGGCTGACCTCAAGTATTACCGATGTACTGGTGCGAGTGCACTGGGCCAGCGGCGAGCAGCAGGAATTTGTGCTGAGCCCGGATCGGGCTTCGATCACCCTTGAAGGGCTGACCGAAAGCCCGGTGGCGTTGCCCGCCATGTTTCTGCTCGGTGGCCAGCATATTCTGGCGGGGGTAGATCATCTCCTGTTCGTGCTGGGCATGTTGCTGCTGGTTCGTTCCAGAAGTCTCCTGGTGAAAACCATAACAAGTTTCACCATTGCCCACAGTATGACCCTGTGCGCGGTAGCCCTGGGTCACTTTTCCGTGCCGGTACCCTTTGTCGAAGCCATGATTACCCTGTCGATTGTTTTTCTGGCTGCCGAAGTTGTGCGCATGCAGCGCGGGGCTACCAGTATTTCCATACGCTTTCCGTGGCTGGTGGCCTTTGGTTTCGGGCTGTTTCACGGTTTGGGATTTGCCACAGCGTTTTCGGGTATTCAAGCCGATACCGGGGAACTTGTGTCCGCTCTGCTACTGTTCAATCTCGGCGTTGAAGCCGGACAACTCCTGTTTATTGTCGCTGTACTTGTCATCGCCTGGCTTGTCCGGGCTAATCAATGGCCTGCGTTTATGGCTCGTCGCGTCCCCGCTTACGCGATGGGTATCGCCGGCGCCTATTGGTCCATCCTGAATACTGCAACCTTGTTTGCAGTCCACTGAAGAATCTGTCTAGTTACACCCCGGGGGTAACTGATGATGAAAATTTCACGCCAACTGGTCCCACTGACTCTATTGGCGATAGCCGCTCACCTGTCGGCCCTCGCCGCCGAAACGGGAATCGATCAGCAAAAAGCAGTGTTGCTCGAAAAGGAAAAGCCAGCCGGGCAAATGGTCGCGCCGGAGGAGCGGCGGGTTTTTTTTGGTGAATTGCATCTGCACACGACTTTTTCACTGGATGCCTGGGGCTATGGCACCAAACTTCGCCCGGACGCCGCCTACCGCTTTGGCCAGGGGGAACCGGTCAAGGTGCCGGCGGCGCAAATAGCCAGAGAGCACGGCATCACCGACAAGGATTATGTGTTCGCCCAGCGAAGTTGGCCTCTGGATTTTATGGCGGTGACGGACCATTCCGAGAACCTCGGCACCATGGTTCCCCTGGAGAATCCGGACAGCGAATTTGCAAAAAGCGAACTGGGACAAAAATATATGGCAAACCCGGGAAGTGCCATGATGGACAAGGTGATGGCAATGCTGAGTGGCACCGAGCCACCACCGGAATTGCATGATGCCGGGGCCATGAAGGAAGCCTGGGAAATCACCAAGAAGGCGGCCAACGATTATTATCAACCCGGCAAATTCACCACCTTCATCGCCTACGAATGGTCAGCGCTGCCCAAGGGTAACAATCTGCACAGAAACGTGATTTTTAACGCAGATCACGCGCCAGATCCCTTTACCGCCTACGACTCGACGCGTCCGGAAGATCTCTGGACTTACCTGGACAGCGTTCGTGCCCAGGGAATAGACGTCCTCGCCATACCCCACAACAGTAACGTCTCCAATGGCCTGATGTTTGACTGGAACGACAGTGATGGCAAGCCCATCGATGAGGCCTATGCGCAGCGCCGGGCCATGAACGAACCCCTCGCTGAAATCGTTCAGATCAAAGGGCAGTCAGAGACAATTCCTGAATTGTCTCCTAACGACGAGTTTGCCAATTTCGAGATTTTTGACGATTTGCTGCCGATGCCCGGGGTCAGGTCCAAACCGGAGGGCAGCTACGTTCGCGACGGATTGGGCCGGGGAGTGGTGATCGATACCCGGGCTGGCTCCAACCCGTTCAAATACGGGATGGTCGGTGCTTCGGACATTCATAATTCCCTCAGCGTCAGTGATGAAGCCAACTACGCCGGTGACCAGTTCGGACTGGATGCCGACACCATGATGCCCAAGGGTAAGGCATTAAAAAAGTCCCTCGGTGTCAAGAATGTCATTGAGCCACGACCTGGCGAATCCAAAAAGTCCTACGATGCGCGACGGACGGGCGCTCTGGGCCGCGGCTCGGCGGGATTAACCGGGGTCTGGGCCGAGGAAAACACCCGGGACTCAATTTTCTCCGCGTTCAAACGCCGGGAAACTTTTGCGACTTCCGGTACGCGCATCCGTCTGCGCATGTTTGCCAGTTGGGATATCAAGCCCACTGATATCGGGTCCTACGACTGGCTGGCCGACGCCTATGCCAGGGGAACTGCCATGGGTGGAGATCTCCCCGGATCGCCTGGCGGCGCGAACGCGCCCTACTTCATTGTAGAAGCACTGAAGGATCCTGATGGAGCCAATCTGGACCGTATCCAGATCATCAAGCTCTGGGCAGATGGCAATGAATACCGGGAGAAAATCTTTAACGTCGCACTCTCCGATAACCGCAGCCCTGACAGGAAAACCGGAAAGGTAGCGCCCGTTGGTAGTACGGTTAACCTCAAAACCGGAAATTACACCAATGAAATTGGAGCACCGTATCTGTCGGTAACCTGGCAGGACCCGGAATTTGAGGCCGACAGCGCGGCTGTTTATTACGCCCGCGTACTGGAAATTCCGACGCCACGCTGGAGCACTCTGGTAGCGGTTAAAAACAAGATGCCAATACCTGATGATGTACCGGCAACGATTCAGGAGCGCGCCTGGTCGTCGCCAATATGGTTTAAGCCTTAAATTAAGGCTGTTGGCTGTTTGACGAGCAGCACAGGTTTATCGACTGGTTGCCTGGATTCAGGCTCGGTCAACATTTTGATTGGAAAGAAAGGCGCCGGGTTACGGGCGTCTTCTTTCTGATTGTGCCAATTTCTGCTCCCAATAACTCGTTTTCGAATCTATTCGGGTCGACACCAATGTCCGCTGATTTTCTATCCCTGCTCAGGATATATTCGGGCTGGCAATCAAGGTAGAACCCGACGCAAGAGCTGTTAAAAAGGACAACAAAAGTTGCCCTTTTCTGTATTTTAACCTGGCAAGCGTTTATGCAGGCTTAATGCGGCACATGGACGTGCCGCCATTGGCCGCAGGTCAATGCAAGCCCTTAAATTACAAGGGACTCTTAAATAAAAGAAAGTCGCACAGTTCCGCCAGTATATTAAGGGCGCGCAACTATATAGGCAGAAAGCCTATTTAGTTGCCGGGTTACCAGTAAACTTACTCACTGCAGGTTTTTTTGCCCTGACCGGATGTCCACTTCAGGCCGTCTTTAAGCAAGCGAATATTGTTTTTGGCTTCATAGACTTCACTGCGATGACCAATGGCGGTGTACATGGCGCGGCCTTTACCTACACAGTGGCTCCAGACAATGGGGTGATCATCACCCATGGCAAGATCGCCCGGCTGATAGGTCGATTCATCCAGAGACATAATCACGTCATAGCCGTTTTCGGCCGGATTGCGGTCAAAGGAATACCACTCATCTATGAGCTGCCAGCTTTTCGGTACGTCAGCGGCAATGCCAGTGTCATGGTGATCGACCATGATCGTGGCCTGCTGGAACTGATGCGGACCTCGAGGATGGCCGATAAACTGGGCGCCGATCAGGCTGTCGCGGTACCAGTCCCAGAAATAGATGGAGTCACCGGCAGAGGCGTGGATACCCATGAAGCCGCCGCCCTTATTGATGTAGTCTTCAAAAGTTGCGCGCTGGCTTAATGTCAGCGCATCACCGCTCACGTTGTTCCACACCACCACATCAAACTTAGCCAGATTTTCTTCGGTAAAGGCACTGCCTTTGGCGCTGACCGTCACACCATAACCCATTTCCCCGGCAAGCTTGGTCAGGTTGTCGGTGGCTGCCGTTACCGACAGCCCGTGATCATAGCCATTGATTTTCTGGAAGATCAGTACCTGAACCGGCTCGTTACCCAGTTCAAAGATTACAGGCTCTACATCGAAACGGGCACATCTGGCTTCTTTATCCGCCTCTGTCACCGGCAAGGCTGCCAGCTCTTTTCTCATCGCCGGAGCCTGACTGTCATCTTCTTTTCCTGCCCGGGCCAGTAATTGGTCGAGGGTGATGATAGTACCGAACGAAGGAATATCGTCACTTAGTAGCCCGGCCGGCAGGGTGGCGAACAGGTCCGGATAGTATTTCTCCACCACGGCTCTGGCTGCCGGACGGGTCATGATGTCATAGGCAGGCAAAGAGCTGGAGAAAGGCGTTTCACGAAGTGCGCAATCTACTACAGGCTCAGCAGCCAGGCTGACCTGACCGGTCAGCAAGCAAGCCAGTGCAAATATGGCGGCCCCCGTTGTTTTTAAAGCTATTTTATTGAATCTCATTACCACAGGCTCCTTTATATGGCCCAGCCTGTCATCCAGGCTTTGCCGTCTTTTTTGTAGGGAATATCGCTGTCATCGCTCGGGATATTCACATGACGCAATACTTGAGTGCCACAGTGGCATCATCATAACCGGATTCCTTGACAGTCGTCATCGGTGGTTGCTCTTCCCGTTCTGCCATAGCAGTCAGACTGACAATGCCGGCACCGGTAGCGGCAACAATCTCTCTACAGATACCTGTGCCACTGTGTCCATGGTGCAAGATAAGACAAAGACGTGAACGAGAAGAGTCAGTGCTCACTTGAATGAATCGCATCCATTCAGATAGTGTTCTGCCGACGTGCAGGCGTGCGACTTCAATGACAGTGTGCCAACGGTCGCGTCCCAGACATTTCAGGCCGTTGGCAACTTCAACAATCAAAATCGCGTTCCTGGCAGCCAGTCCGAGCAGTGCCTGGCTTGAATTCGAGCAGTTTTTCCCGGTTTTCACTTTCTGTTTCTCATTAACCCGGCAAGCTTTTATGCAGGGTTAATGCGGTACAGGGATGTGCCGCCATTGGCCGCAGGCCAATGCAGGCCCCTGTAATACAAGGAATTCTCAACAAGAGAAAGTCGCACAGTTCCGCCAGTATTTTAAGGGCTTGCAACTAAATCGGCAGGAAGCCTGTTTAATTGCCGGGTTAAAAGTCCTGTCCGGAGTGGAACAGGTGATCCGGAGTTTGAGTGAAGCAAGGTCAGATTGATGCTAATGTATCAGGCTGGAGGAGCTGCTTGAGCCCACTGGGCGGGCCTGACATAGACCTCCTCGAAAATCTGAATCAGCACAACAAGACAGAAAAATGAAACAAAATAAGAAAAATATCCTGAACGCCTTATGAGATTTATCCGGTTTGTCTGGTTGCCTCTACTTTTACTGTTTGTGGTAGGTTGCGGCGAGCCAACAGTGACGGCTTACACATCCGCTGACTGCGGAGGTTGTCATCAGATACAGCAATCGGAATGGACCGGTTCTCATCATGCCCGGGCCATGACCGAGCCCGCGCCATCCACGGTCAAGGGCCGTTTCGGTAACCGCACTACTCCCGTCTCCGCTCAACATATGGGCCTTGCCGCAGATTTTTTCCAGGAGCCGCAAGGTGACCGGACCACCTACCTGGTGCGCCTGCGTCGAGGTGACCAGGTGGAGCAGTACGCCATCGCCTACACATTCGGTTTTTATCCGTTGCAGCAATATCTGATCGCCGGCGAGCGGGGCAAGTTCCAGGTCTTTCCCTTTGCCTGGGACGATCGCCCGGAAGCAGAGGGCGGGCAGCGCTGGTTTACCCAGTACCCCGACGAAGACATCCGGACTGACGACCGGTTGCATTGGCAGCAACCCCTGCAGACCTGGAACGGCATGTGCGCCGACTGTCATTCGGATGGCCTCAAACGCAACTATGATCTGAAATCCGACAGTTTCGCCACCACCTTCAAGAGCATCAATGTCGATTGCCTGAGTTGCCACGACGACAAGTCCCGCCCGCACCAGGAAGCTCCGACGGCAGCAGTGGCAGCGTCGGGTGGCTGGCATCGGGAAGTGGGACAGTCCACGGCTCACTGGCAGGGGCCAGACCGGGACAACCGCTTTATGGACACCTGTTTCGCCTGTCATTCCCTGCGTTCGCCACTGACCGACGGATTCAGCAGCGACCGGGCCTACCTCGACCAGTTCAAGCCCAACCTGCTGCAAACCCCCTGGTATTACCCGGACGGTCAGATTCGCGAGGAAGTTTACGTCTACGGCTCGTTTCTGCAGAGCCGGATGTTCGCCAACGGCGTGAACTGCCTCGATTGTCACAACCCTCACAGCCTGAAACTGAATGTTGAGGGTAATGGGCTCTGCACCAAGTGCCATGGGCCGGAAGTATTCGACACTGTCGATCACCACGGCCACGCCGCCGCCAGCAGTGGCAGCCAGTGCACCAGTTGCCATATGCCGCAGCGCAATTTCATGGTGGTGGACGAGAGGGCCGATCACCGTTTCAATGTGCCGCGGCCGGACTGGACCGGGGAGTACGGCGTGCCCAATGCCTGCAACCAGTGCCACACCGACGAATCACCGGAATGGGCAGCAACAGCCTGGAACAGATGGCACGGGGGATTCAAGCCTCGACCCGCAGAGCGGGCCTACCTGGAATTGCAAAGCGGCAAGGCTGTCACCCTGCAGCAGCACCTGGCCACCATAAATGACAAAAGTTTACCTGTGATCAAGCGGGCCACAGCCCTGGCCCTGCTGGCCAACCGCAATGACAACCCCGCCCCGTCGCAACTGTCCGCCTATGTCTCCCATGAGAATCCGCTGTTGCGCTACGCGGCGGCAATGGCTGCCGCCCGCCTGGATCCCCGGCAAAAATCCGAACTGCTGCTGCCCCTGCTCACCGATCCGGTGGCCGCCGTGCGTCTGGAAGCGGTGACCCAGTTGCTGGGCAGCCCTGTCCCCGCGGAGAAACGGACGCTTTTCGAAACAGAAGTGGCGCGACTCTTCGCCGTCAATGACCAGGCGGGCTGGCGAGCGGAGGGCCGCCTGAACAATGGCCTGTTCGCGGCGCAACTGGGGAGACTGGCGGATGCGGAGCGATATTACCAGGGCGCCATAGGCATCGAACCCTATTTTCCGGCTGCCTATGTCAACCTGGCTGACCTGTACCGGGCGACGGGAGAGCCGAAAAAGGAAGAGGACCTCTACCGGCAGGCACTACAGAAACTACCCGGATCCGCCCTACTGCGCTACGCCCATGGGCTGTTTCTGGTGCGAAAGTCCAGTTACGAGCTCGCCGCGACCGAACTGGCGCAGGCCCACGAGCTGGAGCCGGCGAATCCCCAGTTCACCTATGCCTATGCCCTGGTGCTGGACCGCAATGGCCGCCTTGGCGATGCCATCGCGGTGTTGCACAAGGCTTTGAAGGATCCCGCCCAGCAACAGACACTGCTGCCGCTCTATCAGCAATTTTCCGCCAAATGCAGCCAACAGCCGGACTGCCACTGAGCAGTAAATCCACGAAACCAGCGCCAGCCCCGGCTTGCTCGCCTGTATCGCCACTGCCAACGCTACCGCCATCATCGGTGCAACACCGAGTTTCAGCAGCGGCCTATTTTTGGGGTTTTTTCCCTAAATATTGCTCAAAGGCAATTAAATCGCTATATCTCGGAGAGCGAGTGCGCGGCGAAGCATGGTGGTGAGTTGGCCATGGGAGGCCTGGTCGAGCAGGTTGAGTGCCGTTAATCCGGTGAGTTTTTGCACCAGTTCAATGCCCGCGCTGGTATTGGCGGCGCCGCCAGCTACCAGATCAGGTGCGCGCTCAAAGGCGGACGTGACGCCGACAACGGCATAGGGGTCCTGGGCGCACAGCACTTCAAAGACAATGCGATCGCCGAGAATATCCATGGCGGTCTTGCCATTGTAGGGTTCCAGCGGCGAAGCACCCGCCTCCGCAACAATGACGTCGGGCGACTGTGCCGCAACCCGGGACAACAGATAGTCGAGAGACGATCGGTATTGGTCGGCGTCGCAAACCGAGGAGGGCAATCCCGCGTCGACGAAATCGTAGACCGCGGCAGCGCCGGCATCGCCGAAACTCAGGACATCGCGATAGCGAGCAGCCCCCGTGAGCTTGGCGCCCACCACCTTGAGACCCGCCTGCGACAACAGGTGTACTATCAGCCGTCCAGTCAGCGTTTTGCCCGCCGACATTGAAGTTCCCACGATCAGTATGATGGGTGCGTCAATGTCCAGACCGGGCTGTGGAGGCAGGCTGCCGAGCATGGTGACCTTGTGGTCCCCCCGCGTCGCGTGTCCCTGGTAGTGCAGTCGCATGAGATGAGGCAGGAAGGGCGAGACAGAGGTGACCTTGCCGAACAGCCCCGCGGGGGTCATGGCTTCAAAATCGTCTGAAGTCATGGATCGCCAGTCGCCAACGGCCTCCAGTGTTGCCGCCCGGGCGCCGAGTGCGCCAACCACCAGATCATCTTTCATGACCTCGACCATGCGGCCGTTGATCAGTTCGATCGAGTGCAACCTGCCGGCAGTGTCCATGACCTTGCCAACGATATAGTCACCGGTCTGCCATTGTTCCCGCGGTAGCGGTCGGACACGGTAATTGCCCTGATCCAGATCTGAGATGCGTGTTACGGACGAGTATACGGGGCGGGTCATATCAGGACCTCGAGGCGTTAAGTGGAGGTGCCAGCAGCACCATGGTTAGCAGTGCACAGCGCACCGGCAACTGATCGACATAGATGAATTCATGGGCCGCGTGGGCACCGTCACCCACCGCGCCCATGCCGTCGAGGGTCGCCGTGAACAGACTGGTGGTATTGCCGTCCGAACCGCCACCCGCCATGCCCTCTTTGAGGTCGATTGCGAGTTCCTCCGCAAGTTGCAACGCAACCTGCCACAAACGCTGATTTGACGGTGTCCGCTCCATTGGCGGTCTGCCAATGCGGCCCTCGATATGCAAGGTTACTCCGGGGGTTTCGGCCCGGAGTTTATGGATGGCCTCCTCAACGGCGCGTGCGTCATCATGGGTCGCCACCCTGACGTCGACAATGGCACTGCTCTCCGGCGCAACGACGTTAGCGCGGACGCCGCCATCAATCACACCGACATTGACAGAGACACCCCGGTTGGGGTCGTTGAGAGCAAAAAGCTTTTGAATCACATGAGAGAGTTCGAGGATGGCGCTGGCCCCGGCCGTCGGGTCCAGCCCCGCGTGGGCGGCTTTGCCCTGCACCTTAATGGTAAAGCGGCCCACGCCCTTGCGCGCTGTTTTGAGTCTGCCGCTGATACCGAGGGAGGGCTCCAGTATCATGCAGCGATCGACCCTCTGCGCCAGTGCCCGCACATATCGCGTCGATTCCCGGCTGCCGATCTCTTCGTCAGAATTGATGAAGCACAGGGGCACCACGCCCGGTTGCAATGCCAGTTCCCTGATTGCCTGGAGGGCAAACAGCATCTCTACGAGTCCCGCTTTCATGTCATAGATGCCGGGGCCGCGAATCACATTGCCGTCGCACTCCAGTGGCATGGTCCGGAGCGTACCCATGGGCCAGACCGTGTCGCAGTGCCCCAGCAACAGTTGTGCGGGTTGCGCTGCTCTGGGCGCGGCCGGCGCCGCGTAAATCTGTCCGCCGGAATTGCGCCCGGGCACCAGGATCGTTCGATAACCGCGGGCTTCGAACTCCTTTTTGAGGAGCTGGCGAATGGGTTGCTGACTTGAGGCATCGTTCGAGGGTGATTCGATCAGCACCAGCCGTCGCAGCAGCTCAACCATCGCTGTCTGCTGCGTGCGAAGATAGTCTGAAACAAGAGACGCTGTATTCATAACGTCACCGCTTAAAGCCTGCGGGGAATGGCAGCGTGTAACTGCTGCTGATCTCGGCAAAGCGGTCCGGGTAGAGATAAGCCAGCAAAGGCGTCTCCATGATCAGGTCCTGATCGTCCCGGTCTGAACTGCGCAGGGCAGACTCGGAGATTCTGGCGGCGACAATGCGGCCGATAATGAGGGAATTGTCGCCCAGCTTGTCGACAAAACGCTCGAGTTCACACTCAAGAAACAGATAGCCGTCCCGCAGGAATGCCCCATTCACATGTTGTGGGGCAAAGGTGGGCAAGGCATCCGTGATCGGTTTGCTGCCATCCTCACAGCGAGGTGTGGCGGCAAGGCTGGCGAGAACTGTCTGCGATGGCCGCGCGTAGGTTACGGCAAATTGCTTCTCCCGCTCAATGTTCTGATAGGTGCGGTGTCGCGGTGTACAGACAAAACCAAAGTGGTTTTGCCAGCTCATGGGGATAGCAAGATGCTTGGGGGCCAGGTCATCGCTACCATCGGCTTCCCGGGTACCGATCACGACAAGGGGAAAGACTGTATAAAACTTTTCCCAGATAGATGACCCCAAATCCAGTTCGATCAATGTATCGCTGTTTCGTTCTGACATTGCCACAGACTCACACAGAGTTTTCCAAACCCTAAGTATAGCTTGCGACCCGGAGGGGGCAGCAGGTGACAACTCATCTTGTGGCAGGTTGAGCGAGAAAATTCGAACAGGCGGCGTCCGGTTGAAAGACTGTACAGTTTTACTCAAATGATGTGGCAGATTTTTGGCGTGGCTGTCAGTTCGTTAACATCTGCAACGGGTTGAGAACAGTTCATCTGGCGATGCATCCCCCTGGCGGTGCCCAGGGTGTTTGCCGGATCACAGCCAGCCGAAGCCGTCGAGACGATAGAACGGCTTTTTCACGGCTACATACAACTCGAGTAACAACGACGTCGTTTATTGAGCGCTTGCTGTAAAACGATCCCCGCAACCAGCAAGACCGGGCCATCGGCGACGTCAACAGCGTCAGCCGGCATCCGGTCAGGGGGGTCGCGGGATTACCTATTCGACTGGCGTTATGTCGACAGGCTTTAGGCGGGTGAAGCCATCCGTAATGATTTCACAGCTTGCAGCCCCTTGCGAATGGTGGCTTCCGGATCTTCTGTGGTGTCGTGCTCGATATAACCCAGCTCCAGCCCGGCCTGGCCCGCAACGGCAAATATCCGTTGAAAGTCAATCACACCCTCACCGACATTAGCGATGCTGCCGTCGCTGGCCATGTCCTTGACATGCCAGAGCGGGAAGCGGCCGGGATTTGCCCGGATCAGTTCTACCGGGTCTTTGCCGGCCTTGGTGACCCAGTAAAGGTCCATTTCCAGGCGCACCTTGTCAGGGTCCGTGCCTTGCAGAATGATGTCGTAGGGAAGTTCGCCGTCCAGCGGCTGAAACTCGAAATCGTGATTGTGGTAGGCAAAGCGCAACCCGACATTTTGGCAACTTTCACCCCAAGCATTCATTTTATCTACCAGGCGCTTGTAAAAGTCCAGAGACCCTCTGTCCTCGGGCACAATCCACGGCAGGATGATGAATTCACTGCCAAGGATCAAAGCGGTTTCCAGGACGGAGTCAAAATTGCTCTCCATCGCTGTGAGCGGGATATGATTAGAAGTGGCCTTGAGTCCTTCGTTCTCCAGCATGCGCCTGAATGCCAGTGGCGAGTGTTCAAAGAAGCCCGCGGTTTCCACCTCTTTGAAACCCACTTCCGCCACCAGCGCCAGCGTCTCGGGGACACTTTTTTCCATCAGCTTACGCAGGGTATACAGTGCTACACCGATGCGATTGGTAGCGTTCGCGTCTGCGCCACTGGCGAGCACTGGCATGGTCCGATTGACGAAGCCCAGACCGGTACTTGCTGCGGCCAGTCCCAGAAAGTGTCGTCGGTTGAGTGTAGTGTTCATTTCAGGTCTCCTATGGATTATTGAAGTTGTGGGCTGCCATTTACCGCCTAACGGCTTGCAGTCCTTTCACAGCATAATCAACGGCCCGGGCAGTCAACGCCATGTAGGTCAATGACGGGTTCTGGCAGGCCGATGACGCCATGGCCGCGCCGTCGGTGACAAACAGATGGCGCACGCCGTGACATTGATTGAATCCGTTGAGCACCGAGGTGCTCGGGTCCCGCCCCATGCGCGCCGTAGCCATCTCGTGAATGGCCAGCCCGGGGGCGTGCTCCTCATGCCATGGCTTGACATCCCGCAATCCACATTTTTCCAGCATCTCCACCGCAGAGGCCACAATGTTTTCTCTCATGAGACGTTCGTTTTTTCTGTCCAGGCACAATCGATGGTCAGCATCGGTATTCCCCACTGGTCACGTTGGCTGAAATCCAGTTCAACGCGGTTTAGCGCCAGAGTTTTATTTTCCGTGTTTTACCAGGTGCTTTCTGACCAGTTCGAGCCGCTCGCCGATGGGGTCCCGATTGAAAACGGGTTGGGCATCATTTTCGATACGCAAAATTTGGTCTGGCGCGTCGCTGTAGCTCTTCCATTCCGGAAGTCCCTGCCCATTGGGGTTGCCAGTACGTGCAAAATTGACGACATAACGATGGATGTTGTCGGCGGCCTGGCGATCCAGTGAAGTTGTAGCTTCGCCGTATTTTGCATCCTCAGTGTTGAAAAAAAATGGGATTTCACTTGCGTGTGGCGCGCCATCACGGGGATTGAGAGATTCAGCAACATAGCCAAAACGGTAGGCGTACGCGTTGTGACCGAGCTGGCTATAACGTTTGGCCATACTGCCAACCGGCGCCTGCATCATATAGTCCTGGCCGACATTGTATACGACCTGCTCAAGCGGCGCGTCGCCACCCGGGTCGTACAGTTGTTTGGCTCTGTCGGCATCTGCACCAAACTTTGCGTACACTTCTTGTTTGCTCTGCGCCGAGAGAGAACCAATATCCTTGCTGTTAGAACCAACCATTACGTCCACCGGATTGAGTTCGGCGTCAGAAATCGGTTTGGAGGTAATGGTTTCTCCGTCATCGATGGGGCCTTCCGCATAGGTCGTACCGAAATCGCTGGACCGCTGAAAGAGCGAAGCCAGATTGATACCTTCAGCCACCTTGTCTGCGGGCAGAGCGCGCAACGCAGCAAGGGCTTCCGCGCCGTCACTGCTAATACCCACTTTTTCCGCAAAGTTTGCCCCGATTTTGGCCGCAGCCGCAGTGTTATGCGCCGGGTTGTGCTCCAGGTAGCTGCCGGACATAACAATGGCGCGCCGGAAGAGCCCGTGCATATCAGGGTTGCGCAGCAAATAATTGACCGAAAAGCCGCCAGCCGACTCGCCCATTACCGTGATGTTGTTCGGGTCGCCGCCGAACATTTTTGCATTATTGACAATCCATTTGATCGCGAGCAACTGATCCTGAATGCCGAAATTGGGTGAACCCTTAATCGCCGGGTGTGCGAAGTAGCCAAAACGCGCCAGACGATAGTTGAAACTGATAAAAACCAGATCATCGCGGGCAAAGGCGCTGCCGTTATAGACGTCCGGCGAGGCACCGCCATTTACGAAACCCCCACCGTGAATCCATACCAACACCGGATTGCTTTTGTTTCCGGCTTTAGTCCAAACATTCATGTATAGGCAATCCTCTGCAGGCTCGGTACCCAAAGGGGCCGCATCGCTGGGAAAGGGTATTTGCATGCAATCATTGCGATAGTCATCGGCTTTGTAGGTGTGATCGCTCTTGCTTACCGGCACAGGTGCCGCCCAGCGCAAATCACCGACCGGTGGATGCGCGTAGGGAATACCTAAAAAGGCCTGGACTCCGTTCTGCTCAATGCCTTGAATTTCGCCCTGGTCGAGCTTTACCGTGGGCACTTGTTGGTTTGCCTGGGCCAGGCTTGCAATAAGCAGAGTGTTAGCGATAGCTATTGAAAATGCTTTGCTGAAAATATTCATTAAAATCCAGTTCGAAATTGTTAGTGTTGACGTTGCAATTGTAGACAACAGCATTTTACGATCAATTAAATCTTTGTCGTATTGCTTTTTCCAAACCATGGGAATATGAAGAACTCTGCAACCCGACGTCCGTTTGTTTGCACCCCTTTAGTTTACCTGCTCTCATAATTTTCTTTTTCGCAGAATCACAGGTGAAGTCATCTTGCGAAATCTTCATGCATACGGTGTGCAAGCCTGTTTGATGCATGGGCTATTTGCCAAGCCACTTTAATGAATGTCCAGATATTGGGATCCACTTCTTTTCTGAATTGTTTTGCCAACGCAAGACGTTGGTCAGGGAAAAATACCAAGCAAGACGTGATGTAAATATCGGATCCGTTTGTGACTCTACTCAATTTAGGGAACCTCTGAATATTTCATTTCCCCGTCATTGCAAGCGAAGCGAAGCAATCCAATATACTGATCTTGAGCAGGTTTTTTGGATTGCCGCGTCGCTTCTCTCCTCGCAAAGACAATTAATCAGAGGTTCCTTAGGTTTTCCAGGTAAAACAGGTAGTCATTATCGACCAAACTACCGCTTGCCGATTATCACCTCTTTGCACTATTGAGTGTAGCCAGTTCGGAAGCAGTATCATTGCCTTCCCTAGCATGGTTTGATCTCCTGTGAAGCAGTTCAACGACTGAGCTACTGCAAGAAGCCCGAAATAAATCCGTGTCCTTTCTTCCCTTTCTTCCCTTTCTTCCGTTACTTCCGTTACTTCCCTTTCTTCCGTTACTTCCGTTACTTCCCTTTCTTCCGGCCAGTCTCATATGCCCGACAGTTGCTGACCGGTCTACGCTGCTTTGGGCCGCACGCTGGCGAAAATATTGAGGGCCAACCGGCCCTTCGTCGGATCGCTTGACAGCAATTCGGGACGCATTATGTGCCCACTGTGCGGCATCTCACCATCGTAAAAGACCGCACGGTTGAATTTGGCCGGCACCACTTCCAGTAACTCGGCGATGTCGTTGGAACTCGTCATGTATTCCGGCGGCTTACGGTACACCTCGGAATGCTCTTCGAGATACCTGAACGCCGCGGCATCCCCCTTCTGCGACCCCAGTTCGTAAGCGCGGATCGCGATGTCGCGCGCCTTCCAGCGGTAAAAAGCTGTTCCACCAAGCTCGGGATTTTCGAACAAGTACAGCATTCCAGCGAATGTGCAATGGTCTGGGCTTGTACGTGGGTCGACATGGCACATGCGATGAAATGCTGACAGTTCCTCAGGCTGCAGAGACACGTTGGACATGAAGGCCTTTAACCTGATGCCGGTGCGGTGAAACGGGAACAGTTTGCTCAGCTTTGTACGAAAGAAACTATGGATTTCCTGTGTCGCCTTCTCGCCGATGTCCCGGCCCCGGCTCGGATGCCCCATAGGTGCCGTTACAAAATCGCCGGCGTACAGGCCGACATTCGAGACTAGTGCTTTCGGGTCCACAAGAAAGTTATCGACGATCGCGAAAGTTTGGCCGTCACCAGTCTGTTGCATCCTGATGTCGGGATTCGGTGCAATGCGAATGATCGGCAGTTCAGCCATTACATTGTCATCTCAATTATAAATAATCGGCATTTAGCTGTGGTCCGGCATCGAAGGCAACGGCTGTCACTTTTACATACTGATGATTTACCCGGTGACGGTAACCCCAAAGTAGCGTCCAGAGTAAGTCGTATCAGGTACGGATGGCACTTAATCAGTCGGTCCTGAAAATTATCTTTTGCAAATTATATCTTATTAACCCGGCAAGCTTTTATGTAGGGTTAATGCGGCACATAGACGTGCCGCCATTGGCCGTAGGCCAATGCAAGCCCTTAAAATACAAGGAATTTCGCACAGTTCCGCAAGAATTTTAAGGGCGTGCACCTAAATAGGCAGGAAGTCTATTTAGGTGCCGGGTTAATAGTGAGGTAGTTGAGCATTTTTTACCTGCCTTTGGCGGTCTCCAAATGGAAGGGTGGCGGCGGACTTTAGCGGATTACACACACCGCTAAACAGGCGCGGAGGAGGGACAATATTGACGAAGAAATTCATGATGTGCTGGTAACGCTTTTAGCCGCTGATCAATCAAATTGCGCAACTGTTCAAGTTGATTCAGTAACGCTTCAGTTGAGAGTATCCTCCCCGCAGCGTGAGGCTGCTCCGGCCACAATCCCTGCCCCATCATTACCTGTAACCAGGAATCCACCCGGAACAAATTCACTCTGTCTGGCCAAACGTAGCCATTTTTTTTGAACATTTCCAGGCGATGACTTAAATTTTCGGGTATCTCCATGGTGCGATAGTGATTCCAGAAATCAGTGTCATCACGCCGGGTCAGGTGGTAGTGCATAATTATAAAATCGCGAACCTCCTCCATCTCAAAGCGCGACTCGGTATTGTAGCGCTGTGCTAGCTGTTGGTAGTCTGCGGTAAAGGGGAAAAGGCGCATTAAACGTATCAGGGCAGTTGTCACCAGATGAATGCTGGTC
>QJWQ01000024.1 GCA_003235325.1 Gammaproteobacteria bacterium
CCAGCCCTCCGGGTTGAGTCTAAAAAATCACCACTCAGCGTTGCTCGTCGCTTATTTGGAGTAACCAAACTACACTCCTCGCGCCTTGATTGGTGAATTTTTAGACTCAACAACGTCAATCCAATTAGTGTTAACAGGCCCTAATTTGCTGTTTGTTTTTTTCCATTGCCCGTCCCCGGCCCTGGTCAAAATCCCGGATAATTTGCAATGAAAAATTGTCCAATCGAATACAGATCGCCGGGGTAAAACGCTTCGGCGATCCTGAAAGCGGGGTGGCGTAACAATCACAGTTCAAGCCACTGTTGCTGGCAAAATAGGTGGGCTACCGGAGTGAGCCGTTGTCAACGAATCCCCGCCACTTGAATCAACCCGGACTCGATATTGACGGCAATCAGGGCAATCGTTTCAGCACTTGCGTTCAATACCGGCTTGATATCAGGTTAACTAGTCTGGAGGTGTTATGAAGAATTCAGCAGAAACAATTCTGGTACCCATGAGCCGAACCCTATTGCTCCTTGGTTGCCTGTTGGCGCTGGTTACCGGTTCGGTCATGGCTGAGGACCTGAGAAAGCAGGCTGATCAGTATTCTTATGATGGGCTGGTGTTGAAAAAGGACAGTAGACACAAGGTCGTCTATCTGAAAGAGGGAGTGGACTGGTCTGAATACACCAATGTTCAGATTCTCGACTGCCAGGTTGCTTTCAGGAAAAACTGGCAGCGTGATAAAAATCGGTCAGATTCGGGGCTCACATCGCAGGTCAGGGATAGTGATGTCATGCGGATCAAAAATGAAGTTGCCAGCATGTTCAAGGAGATCTTCGAGGAAAAAGTCACTGACAGCAAATTGAAGCTGGTGACCACCGCCGGGGAAAACACGCTGTTGCTTCGGCCTTCGATTATTAACCTGGATGTCACCGCTCCGGATGTGAGCATGGCTCCGCGCAATAAAACCTACGTCCGTTCGGCCGGATCAGCCACGCTGTTTCTGGAAGTATACGACGCAGCCAGTGGTGAAATCCTGGCCCGTTATCTCGACTACAAGGAGGCACCGGATCGCGGCTACCTCCAGTGGGCGACAAGAGCCAGCAATCGCCATGAAGCACGGCGGGTCATTAGTATCTGGGCGGATAATCTGCTAGAAGGTCTGGAAAGTATTCAGGCGAAACCTGAAGGCTGACAGGAGGCTCATGCCATTCCAGGCGTCAGCCTGTGGACGAAATGAAATTCACTTTTATTTCTCATTGTTGGTTTTTGCCACAGCCTCAGGTCAGGTAGAACTATCCGACCTGTCCCGAGAGAGCAAGGATCAGGCCGGGGAGCGATATAAAAGGGATTAAGGTGACCGGTCTCTCGCTGACTTTTCATTTGTAACAATCAATCACAGCCAGTTCCTTGCCGGCGCTGATGGCCTGGTATTTCTTCCAGAATGCCTGGTCGACTTCCTTTTGCGCAGCATTAGCTGTATTCGACCGGTATCGGGTAAGCTTGCCGGGGCCGCCGTTATAGGCTGAATAGGTGGCCCGGGCCAGGTAATGAAAATTGCCGGTTTTTTCGTGTTCCCTGCGGCCGATGGCGTACTTGGTGAGGTAGTGGTGAAGAATTTCGCTGCCTGCAGCGGCATTGTAGGCGATATCGGTTTCAAGGCTGTGCGGCTCATAGAAACCCCGCCAGACTTTTGGCATTACCTGCATCATGCCGACAGCCCCGGATGCCGACCGCAGTGGCACTACCTGATTGTTCTTTTCAATATACTGGCGCCAGCAGGATTCCTGCCAGGCGGTAGCCAGTACCAGGGACCTGAATAACTGACGAAATCGTGTTTCAAGAGGATGGGTTTTCAGGGTCCTGATGGCCGTGTCGTGAAGTAACTGCCTTACCCTGGGCGCATAGGTATCGACGTCATTCCTGGTCGGCGCCCAGTTATTGAGGGACGTTCTGCTGGTGGAAGTGGCCCACGCGCTCCGGATCAAAAAGCCGAGTCCCGGCAGTGGCGGAATGTCCTCCAGGTCATCTTCCATGTTGTTTTCCAGGTCGTCCATTTGTTCCAGTTGCCGCAACTCCTCCGGACCCGGCAGGGGCGGACCGAAGTCAAAAAGGCGGCGAATTTCGGGGTCTACTTCGAGATCATATTGAAGCTCGGCTTCGCTCCCGGAACCCAGAAGTCTCGCCAGGCGCCGCAGGCCGTCGGTGGATATTTCCAGGCCGACACCGGGGCCGATCCTGTCGATGACGCTGAGGGCATCGCCGGCGGCAATAAAGCTGAGCAAACCAAATGCGGTGTCGCCAGGCAACTCCGAACCGAGCTGGCGCAGGAGCGGTGCCAGTCGCTGCCAGGTGCTGATAAAAAGGACCCTGACCGGATCGGAAGCACCAGGTTGACTCTCGGTGAGGGCCTCGCTGAGCTCGTGCCGTGCCTGTATCAGAATGTCCAGAAACTGGTCACGCAGTTCCCCGGCCGTCGACGAACCGGCTGCCTGTTTTATGGTCAGGGTGATAAAGGCATCCCAGGATTGCCATTGCTGCTGCCACTGTGCCAGTTCCGCCTCGGTCAATACCGGTTCCGGGGTAGATGCCGGGGGCGCCACCGGTGCTGCTGCCGTCGCCGGCAGATCGAAACCCACCATGGCCACGACCCCGGCATCGGTAACTTCAAGCCCGGACAGCCTGAATGTATCGAGCAGAGCCTGGATCGCTATTGCGTCATGCACGGCGAGAAAGGATGGCAGCAGGGTGCGGAGATCGGACACCGCCTTGCCAAAATCAACTCTAAGATTCTCCAGTTTCGGATAGAACTGCTGGCTCAGCCATTTCCACAATGTGGATCGCGGCAGGCTGGTTTGCATGTCGCGATCATAGAGATTCGAGTCTACAACCTGTAGCTGAACCAGGGAATTTTCAAGGAGCACCGGTTTAAGAATGACCTCCAGCATTCCGTCCCACTGCACCGAAAGCAGGCACTGGTCTCCCAGGGGGATACCGACGCGGCCGTCGCCCCGGGTCAGGAAACGAATATTGGTGTCAAGGACTTCTACAGCCGGATCGCTGAGAACCAGGGAACTGCAGGGCGTGTTATCTAGCAATCGGGCTGTCTGACCCTGCTGCTGATAAACCTGGGTCAGTATCAGTTGGCGAATCAGGGTGGTATCCAGCAGTACCGGTACTTCAAGGGTTTCCGCCGCCAGACGGCCGCAAGCGAGCAGCAGAGCGATTGTCAGTGCCGACAGGCGCCGCACATGGTACAGGGTAGTCAATGACATGGTTGCGACCAGTCTCCATTTTCAGAGTCTTACATCCGCGGGGAGGGCTCCGGAAGTGCGCGTCAAACGGCGCGATTCTGCGGGCCAGTGAGTCGAACCTTTAAATCAGAAGCTAAATCCCGCATCAATAACTCGAAGTCACAGGTTACAGCCAATATAGCAACTGCGCCCACATTTTCAGTGCAAGCGGAATTTGAGCCGACGGGCACGCCGCCAACAAGGGATTATCCGCAGCAGGAATCTGTGGTTGCGAGAACTTTTTACGGGAGCTTTTGGCGAGGGCTTTTGACGAGAGTTAACGTTTTGCGGTAATTGGTTACAGGCGGTCAGGGTGGGTACAGGACAGGTGCCGGCAGCTCCGATCTGAAATACGAATCGGGCTCAATGGTCGAGCGAACCGCCGCCAGCCAGTTTTCTACCCCGGGTTCCGGTTTTCTTAAAGGTGTTACCGCGCAGTTTTCTATCCGAGTTGCGAACAATCACTTCGCCGCGAATCAACTCTCTTGCCGTCGGCCTGGTGCCATTTTTTGCCATTTCCAGTGCCAGTTCCGCTGCTCGCACACCCATTTGAAAGTAGGGCAGCTCAGCCGTGGTCAGCGGTGGGAAAGTGCTTTCTGAAATCAGTTCCAGATCATCGTAACCCACCACGGATATGTCTCCGGGAACACCTATATTCATGGCCTGCAGGCGCATCAGTACCTGTATCGCCATCAGATCATTGGCGCAGAGAATGGCCGTGGGCTTTTGTGGTGGATCCGTGAGTCGTTCGAGTGCCTTCTGGAGCCAGGGGCCAAATTCCGGTGATTGATCCCAGATCGAGGTGATAATCCAGTCCGGGTTAATCGGGTGTCCGGCTTCCCGCATCGCCTGCTCAAAGCCCTGCAGGCGCAGCCCCTGGGCGACAAGATTTTTGGGCAGTGTGATAAAGGCTAGGTCCCGATGGCCCAACCCGATCAAATGCCTGGTCAGATCGTAGGCACCCTGCCGGTCGTCAGGGACAATGGCGGGAAAACGGTCTTCCTCGTCAAAGCAGTTAACCAGCACCAAAGGGCACTGATCGAACTTTTTTGTGATTTTAACGGCCTGATGATAGAAAGGGGCCTTTATGATGGCCTCCACATTCTGCTGACGAAAACGATCCGCCAGCGTGGTGAAATTTTCCGGCTTTCCACCGGTTTCGCCGATGAGTAGCAGTTTGCCTTCCCGCTCACAGACTGACTGGATGCCGCCGATGATATCGAAAGAAAAAGGCGTAGTGGTCAGGTTGTCGGTGATGACACTGATCAGGCCGGATGATTCGCCTCGCAGGGAACGGGCAGCGGCTGATGGGTAATACTCCAGATCCTCGATCGCCTGCTTAATGGTCTTTACAGTTTTATCACTGATGCCGGAATAGCCGGTAAGATATCGCGAGACAGTCTTGATCGAAACGCCAGCTTTGGCTGCTACGTCGTGTATGGTTGCCACAGTTTAACCTTTCATCTTCAGGTAGTGAAAATTCGGCCACGTCGGGCATTGAGCTAATGAGCCGAAGTGGACTGATACCAGAGAATAAAGTTCCATAATTGCCCGGTTGGCATCGACCAGTGCCGCGTCGATTTTATAGTCTGTTAGACCCCGGGCCGCAGATGAATCGGTACAACTGCTGCCGACGGCTACCCCAGTGGGCAATTGTCGGCAATGAAAATCCACCTGAAACTAACTGTCGATACTACCATGCCAGGCAGGTAAACCGGCATTGTTGAATTCGAATGCATTTAAGGGAATGCCCTATCTGTCGCTGAAGTCGAGAGGGTGGCTCCTGATGGACCGGAAAACCGGTGATGGATTATTTCTCTGGAGGTTGATGGCGAATCGATGGGAGCCCATCCTTGAAACGGTTCCGGTTTTCAACAACCAGAGTTTGTGGTTGATAGATTCGCCACGTGTACCGGTACGCTATGGGCTGATACGACCATAACCCACCGGAACCGGCGAGTGCCCCCAAATGGGTGGAGACTGCAGTAGCGACCAGATCGGCGATCTTCCTGCAGATCAGGATTCATGCGTCCCCTGTTAGGGCCTGTTAACACTAATGGTTTTATCGTTGCTGGTGGCCATTTTTCTGCCCGGCGAGGCAGAATGAGCGTGGTGTAGTGACTCTACATGAGCGATTGATAACGAAGCGGGGCAAAAAATGGACCCAGCCCTCCGGGTTGA
>QJWQ01000052.1 GCA_003235325.1 Gammaproteobacteria bacterium
CCAGTGACGCCCCTTGCTTTTTTTCTGATCCACCACCGGTTTGTAATTACCTTGCTAGTCCTTGTGGTATTTCACTGGCATGGAATCCGTGCGGTTCATTTCTTCCGGCAGGTTCTTCACTTGCTGGAAACGGATATTGGGATGGGTAATGGAGGGGTCCGGAAATCCCGGAATGCTGACCCGGGCTTCTTCCCGGTTCTCCGGAATATTTTCCACCACGCCAAAATCCAGGGCGTTGCCCAGGCAGGCGGATACACAGGCGGGTTTCAGTCCCACCTCGAGGCGGTCGACACACATGTTGCACTTGGAGACCTGACCCTTAACCGGATCCAGTTGTGGCGCATTGTAGGGGCAGACCCAGGTGCAGTAGCCACAGCCGAAACAGGTTTCCGGGTCTTGCAGTACGGCACCGTACTCCACGTGCTTGGTATAGGCCCGGGTCGGGCAGCCTTTCAGGCAGACCGGGTCGTCGCAGTGATTACAGGCCATGGAAATGTTCATGCGCTTGTAATCGGGATAGCTGCCGCCCTCGACATAACCCACCGAGCGGAAGGCAATATGGGCGGGATTTTCATTCTTCTCAGAGCATGCCGCCTCGCAGGCGTGACAGCCGATGCAGTTGTCGGCAGTAAAGAAAAAGGCGTGCTGCTTGTTGCGGTTGGGATTGATGCCCACTTCCGGATTTTCGTTGATGAAAAGGGGGCGATTGGCCGGCAGCCTGCCTTCCGTCAGTTCCAGCAGGTCGATTTTCTGCCCATAGCGGTTGACGTCGGCAATCTTCTTGTCCGATAGCAGGGCATAGGGCTGCTCATGGGTGCGCATCTCCCAGAGCGTGCTGCCATCGTGCTGTCGCGTTTCCCGGCCGGCAGGAGCGCTGTTGCCGGTATCAATACCGGCAGCGGCGGCAAAGTCCGGTGTCGTGTTCAGGTCAGCCATTAATTTCTCCCTGGGTCAAAAGGCCCGGCGTTCGGCATTGAGGCGTGCGGCTTCGGCTTGATCGATGTGCTCGATCCGCACGGCGCACTGCTTGAAGGCCGGCTGCCGGGAATAGGGGTCCAGCAGGCCGAGTGTCAGGCGGTTGACGCAATCGTGAAAATGAAAGGGGATAAAGACCATATCGCGGGGCACCCGTTGGGTCAGCTGTGCCAGCACCACGGCGTCACCCCGGCGTGAGATCAGGCGTACATAGGTCTGGTGTTCGATACCCAGTTCCTCGGCGGCATCCGGGTTGATCTCCATGTAGGGGGTGGGACTGAACTTGTTGCAGTTGCCGATCTTGCCAGTGCGGGTGCGGGTATGGAAATGCTCCACCACCCGGCCACTGTTGCACCAGAAGGGGTAGTCGTCGTCCGGTTTCTCGTTGTTGTCGCGAAACTTGATGCCAATCAGTTTGGCCCTGCCGTCAGGGTACTGGAAGACACCGTCACCGTAGAGCCGTTGTTGACCCTTCAGGCCCTCGGCATCCGCGCGGTAAGGCCATTGGATGCCGCATGCCTTCTCGATTTTTTCGTAGCTCATGCCGGAGATATCAAGAGTGCGGCCTTCGCCCACAGACAACTGTTTCATCTCCTCAAAGGCACCTTCCGGCGTTTCCGGAAAGCGGATGAGATTGCCGTTGTCAAAACGCTTGGCCATCTCCCTAAAGATCCAGAAATCAGGTTTGGCCTCGCCCACGGGTTCAATGACATTGCGGATCAGGTTGACCCGGCGCTCGGTATTGGTGTGGCAGCCTTCCTTTTCAGCCCACATGGCTGCCGGGAAGTAGACGTGGGAATACTGGTTGGTTTCCACATCGCGATAAACGTCCTGGACACAGAGGAACTCCAGTTTCTCAAACATCTTGCGAATGCGGGGCTGGTTGGGCATGGAGGTCAGGGGATTGGTGGCAATCAGCCACAGGCCCTTGATCTCGCCGGATTCGATAGCGGGAAAGATATCGGTCTGGAACAGGCCGCGTTTTTTAGGAAAAAATTCGGGATCGATACCCCAGAATTCGGCGATTTCCTGACGATGTTCCGGCTTCTCCAGGGCCCGGTAGCCCGGCAATCCCGAGCAGGAGGACCACTCACGGGTGCCCATGGCGTTGCACTGGCCGGTGATTGACAGGCTGGTACCGCCAGGTTTGCCGATGTTGCCGGTAACCAGGTTGAGGTTGTTGATATTGACCACGCCGTCGGAACCGTGGGTGCTCTGGTTGATACCCATGGTCCAGATCGACATGGCCGAATCGGCTTTGGCATAGAGTCGCGCCACATGGCGGATCATGTCCTCGTCGATACCACAGATATGCTGAGCCTGTATCGGGTCATAGTCGGCGAGGATGGTTTTCATCTCCTCGAAGCCGTTGGTATAAGCGTCGATATAGGTCTGATCATGCAGGCCTTCGTTGATGATCACATGCAGCATGGCGTTGATCAGTACACAGTCCGTGCCCGGGGTGATGGGCAGGTGTATATCTGCGAACTGGGCCAGCATGGTGACCCGGGGATCCACCACAATCAGGGGAAAGTGACGCTTTTCCCGGGCTTCCTTCAGGCGCCAGTAAATCACCGGGTGCTGTTCCGGCAGATTGGAACCAAAGGCCATCAGGCAGTTGGTGTGCTCGAAGTCCTCGTAACAGCCGGGGGGGCCATCGGAACCGAAGGAGCGCTTGTATCCGGAAACCGCCGAGGCCATGCACAGGGTGGTGTTGCCGTCGTAGTTGTTGGTACCGATACAGCCCCGCACCAGTTTGCCGAGAGTATAGAACTCCTCGGTCAGTAGCTGGCCGGTGGAAATGACCGCAAAGGAATCACGACCGTATTTGCCCTGGATTTCCTTGATCTTGGCCGCAGTCTGATCCATGGCCGTATCCCAGTCAGTGGGCTGGAATTCATCCTTGAACCGCTGTCGCATCAAGGGTTGGGTGCCTCGGCCGGGGGTCTGGAACAGGTCATGTTCCAGGATACCTTTAATGCACAATTTGCCCCGGTTGACATCGGCACCGGCATGGCCGCGACTACTGACAATGCGACCGTCGTGGCCGATGCCCACCTCGATGGAACAGCCGGTCGAACAGTAGTTGCAGGTGGTGTATTTCCATTCCTTTACCGGTTTGGCTGGAATCGAAATCGGCTTGCGGTTTTTGCGGCCAAATATCATAGATCTACTCGCTGGTTACTATCCTGTGTAAACCCGTCTGCATTGACGGGGCGGCATCAGGGGCTGGCATCAGAAGTCGATAACTACCTTGTCACCCGCCAGGGCAACCGAATAGACCGGAACCGATACGCTGGCATCCTCCAGGCACTCACCGGTGACCAGGTCAAAGTGCTGCTTGTACAGGGGGGAGGCCACTACCAGTCGTCCCTTGATGTCGCCAACTATACCCCGGGACAGGACATTGGCCTTGCCGATGGGGTCGTGATTGCCGATGGCGTAGATTTTGGGTGTTTCCTTCGGCAGGTAAAAAACGGCAATCTGATGCCCCTGCCAGTAGACGCAGACGCCCGACTGGGCGATCAGGTCGTCCATGGTGCAAACCACCTGGTTCTCGAATTTTGTCGCTGTACTCATGCTGATTCCTTGTATTCAGGCGCTGGCTTCAGGCGGAACGGGCAATGATTTCTGCCCGTTCATCATCATTGGCGGGACGAATCTGACCCCGTTCCTGAACAAAAACCACGTTTTCGTCCTGAGCATCCGGTGCGTTGACAAACTGACGAAAACGCTTGAGCTTGTCCTCGCTTTCAATGGTGGTTTTCCACTCGCACTGATAGGTGCCGACGACACTGTCCATCTGGGCTTCCAGTTCGGCACAGATCCCCAGCTTGTCCTCGATAACGACCTCACGCAGGTAGTCGATGCCGCCTTCAAGGTTTTCCAGCCATACCGAGGTACGTTGCAGCCGGTCGGCCGTGCGCACGTAGAACATCAGGAAGCGGTCTATATACCGGATCAGGGTCTCGTCATCCAGGTCGGTGGCAAACAGGTCCGCGTGGCGGGGCTTCATCCCGCCATTGCCGCACAGGTACAGGTTCCAGCCGTTTTCGGTGGCGATAACGCCGAAGTCCTTGGATTGGGCCTCGGCGCATTCCCGGGTACAGCCGGAGACCGCCGACTTGAGCTTGTGGGGAGAACGCAGGCCTTTATAGCGGTTTTCGATATAGATGGCCATGCCGACACTGTCCTGGACGCCGTAGCGGCACCAGGTGGAGCCGACACAGGATTTCACCGTGCGCAGGGCCTTGCCGTAGGCGTGGCCGGTTTCAAAGCCGGCGGCTACCAGGTCAGCCCAGATGCCCGGCAACTGGTCGACACGGGCGCCGAACAGGTCTATCCGCTGGCCACCGGTGATCTTGGTGTAGAGATTGTATTTTTTCGCCACCTCGCCGAGAACGATCAGCTTGTCCGGAGTGATTTCGCCACCGGCAACCCGGGGCACCACAGAGTAGGTGCCGTTCTTCTGCATATTGGCAAGGTAGTGGTCGTTAGTGTCCTGGAGGCCGACGTGGTCCTGTTCCAGAATGTAATTGTTCCACAGGGATGCCAGGATCGAGGCGACCGCCGGTTTGCAGATATCACAGCCCCTTCCCTTGCCGTGACCCTGTAGCAGGGCGTCAAAGGACTGGATTTTTTCCACCTTGCAGATATGGAACAGTTCCTGGCGGGTAAAGGCGAAGTGTTCGCAGATACTTTTATCGACGCTGACACCCCGGGCTTCGAGCTCGGAATCCACCACGTTCTTCAACAGCGCAGCACAGCCGCCACAGCCGGAACTGGCGCCGGTTTCCGCCTTGACCTCGGCGGCGGAACAGCAGCCGCCGTCAATGGCCTCGATTATGCCGCCCTTGCTGACGTTGTAGCAGGAACAGATGGTGGCTGTAGCCGGCAGGGCAGCGGCGCCCAGGGCGGGTGCGCCTCCGGCGACGGAGGGCAGGATCATGGATTCCGGGTTTTCGGGGAGGTCGATGCCGTTCAGGTAGTACTGCAACAGGGTGTCGTAGTCGGCGCAGTCGCCCACCAGAACCGAGCCCAGCAGTTTTGAACCGTCGCTGCTGACAACGATTTTCTTGTAGGTTTCCTGGCGCTCATCGCTGAAGACATAGGCCATGGACCCCTGGGTTTTTCCGTGGGAATCGCCGATGGAGCCAACATCGACCCCGAGTAACTTGAGTTTGGTGCTCATGTCGGCGCCTTTGAACGGCACCTTGTCCGCGGTGAGCTGGCTCAGGGCAGCCTCGGCCATGCGATATCCTGGTGCAACCAGGCCGTAGATCATGCCTCCAAACAGTGCGCACTCACCGATGGCGAAGATATCGGAATCCGAGGTTTTGCAGTGATAGTCAATGACAATGCCGCCGCGAGGGCCTACTTCCAGGCCGCTTTCCCGGGCCAACTGGTCGTAGGGGCGAATACCGGCGGAAAAGACAATCATGTCTGTTTCCAGGTCCGAGCCATCGGCGAAGGACATTTTTAACCGGGCTTTTTCGCCCTTGGTGATTTTCTGGGTGGCCTTGCTGGTGTGGACCTTGACATCCAGCGCCTCGATCTTGCGGCGCAACATGCGGCTGCCGCCCTCATCCAGTTGCACGCCCATCAGGCCGGGGGCAAACTCGACGACGTGGGCGTCCAGGCCGAGATTTTTCAGGGCATTGGCGCATTCCAGGCCAAGCAGGCCACCGCCGACGACAACGCCGGTTTTGGATTTTCGGGCCATGGCCCTGATTTCACCCAGGTCATCAATTGTCCGATAGGTCATGCATCCCGGCAGATCATTGCCGGCGATGGGGGGCACGAAGGGATAGGAACCCGTGGCCAGGACCAGCTTGTCGTAGGGGAAGGAGCGGCCTGAGTTGGTGATTACCGCCTTGCCTTCTCGGTCGATACGGACCACAGGATCGCCCAGTTGCAAGTCAACACCGGCGTTCTTGTACTGGTCCCGAGTGCAGAGGGCCAGATCTTCGGGATTCTTGCCTGAAAAGACTTCAGACAGGTGGACACGGTCGTAAGCCGGGCGGGTTTCACCGCCGATCACAGTGATTCGGGCGTCGAGGCCTGATGCCAGGAGTTGTTCGACGTAGTGGTTGCCCACCATGCCGTTACCAACTACAACGATTTTTTGTGCTGTCATGTTCTCTTGCCGTTCGATAAAAGTTGTTTGTTCGTCCTCTGATGCTTAACACCGGTTCAGTGGATCCGGCTTCATCGAGGTTCAGATTTAAGCCTCCTTATTGCGTCAGAGGTGAGGCGATTCCTGAGTATCCCGGTCGGGTATTCAATTATTGTGCCAATAGCTGTAGTATTCTGGTATCCATCTGATAATAAACAAGAATAGATAGAATTTTAATTTTATGGTGCCCGGAATAGTGCCAGAGTACTGCTTCTTTAATTTACATATTCACAGGATTATTGCATTTCGCACCATAATGGTGCGGCGCAAAAAGACCGTTTGCTGGTGAAACCGTAGTAGAAGCCGGCGTCAACCTCCAGACCGGGCCCGTGTCAATGCCGCTAAAGAGGCTGACAGATCATCGTGCCAACAGAACCAGCAATACCAGGTTGCTGAACAGCAGCGCCAGCGCCACCCGTTTCCAGAATATCTCAGGGTGGTTCTCAAGAAGGGCTCCGTTTCGTTTTCGACCGAATTCCGGGTTGGGATGGGTGAGATCGTGGATAAATTCCGACAGGGCATCGTAACGCTCCTCGGGCTGAATGCTCATCGCCTTGGCAATGGCACCATCGAGCCAGACCGGTACCAGGGGATTCAATTCAAAGGCAGGCCGGTACTGCAGTTTCAGAAAGTCCTTTTTTGTCGTCGCCCGGGAATAGGCCGGGCCGAACGGGTGTTTGCCGGTCAGCAGTTCGTAAAGCAGGATCGCCAGGGAAAACTGGTCGCTTCGAGGTGAAATAGGGCCATCAAGCTTGTATTCCGGCGCACAGTAATCGAGGGTGCCCTGGATTCTTTCCTGGCGGATACTGCTGCTGATTTCGCTGATACCGGCAATGTAGGTGGAGCCAAAGTCAATGATTTTTACCCCGTTTTCGGAATAAATGATGTTGTCCGGTTTGATATCCTGATGCAGGGTATCCCTGCGGTGAAAGGCCCGAAGTCCCGATGCCACCTGGGTAATGATATTGCAGGAATCGACAACGGACAGCTGTGTCCTTTCCCGCAGTAATTGTGCCAGTGTCGGGCCCGGGACATACTCGGTGAGATAGTAGAGAAACTGGCGGTTGCCCATCGGACGCACGATTTTGACCACGTGGGGATTCTGAACTCGAGTGCCAATCCATTCTTCCAGAATAAACCGTTCGATATAGGCGGGGTCTTCCTCGTAGTTTATCGAGGGTGTTTTCATGACGGCGCGAATATCCTGGTCCTGGTGTTCCACCAGATATACCTGGCTTCTGGCGCTTTCATTAATGATTTTCAGTACCTTCCAGCCATCCAGGCTATGACCGGGTGCCAGGGGCGGGGGGAACGGTTTTGCACCCAACTGAATCAACGCATCGCCGGCCTCGGCCTGGCCCAGTTCGGCCACTTCGATGATCTGGATGCTCAGATTATCGTCACTGCCGGCGGCCAGGGCGGCGTCAATGATTCGGCGGCATAGCTGTTCATTGCGCTGACTGTCGGTGCTGTTGCCCTCCATCAGGCTGAGTAATTCCCGGGCTTTGAGCCAGTTGTGAACACCATCGGTGGTCAACAGAAAGCGGTCACCCGCCTGCAGGTCCAGTCGTCTGAAATCCACATCCAGTCGGGTGTCGATTCCCAGGGCGCGTCCCAGGTAGCGCTGGTGCTCACCAACCCGATTGGTGTGGTCCGTGGTCAGCTGTTCCAGTTCACTGTTGCGCAAGCGGTAAATTCGACTGTCGCCCACATGGAATATGTAGGCGTTGCAGGACTTGATGATCAGGGCGCTGAAGGTGGTGATGTAGCCCTTTTCCGCGTGCAGGAACTGGTGTCCCTGGCGGTGCAGCCAGCGGTTCAGTGCGGTCAATACCTTGACCCCGGAGGTCTTGACCGCCCAGGAATCCGGTGTCGAAAAATAATCCGAAAGAAACGAGGTGACGGCGGTTTCACTGGCCTCCTTGCCACCCTCCGATGCGCTGACGCCATCGGCGATAACCGCCACCGCTCCCTTGGTGGCCAGCAGGTTGCCGGTGGGTATGCGAATGCCGACGGCATCCTCATTGGCCGGTTTTAGCCCGGGTGAAGTCATCTGGCCGACCACAAGCTCAAGTTTGGGAGTCAGGTTTTCGATTGCCATATCCGCCGCTACCGCCGCCTAAGCCGAATGCTGATATCAGAATGGAATAGCCGGGCCCATGAAACAGGCTTTGGCTAAAAAAAGCAAAACGGGCGCGGTCTGGTGACGGCGCCCGTTTCTGCTTGTGAAGGTCAGCTGACTTCGATCAACTGGACACTGCCATCCGGCAAAATCTCCGTGGTGTGACCACTGGGTTCGGTCAGAAACTGGGCCAACATGAAGACAACGCAGGCGGAACCGGCGATGATCAGGAAGAATGTGGACGCATCGACAAAGGTGTAGGCGGTCAGATAGGTGACGGCCCCGACATTACCGTAGGCGCCTGTCATACCGGCGATCTGTCCGGTCATTCGTCGCTTCACCAGGGGAACAATGGCAAACACCGCGCCCTCACCGGCCTGAACAAAGAAGGAGCAGAACATCACCGCTGCCACCGCCAGTGCCACCGGCCAGGTACCACTGACCTGGGACAGAATCAGATAACCCAGGGTCAGGCCGAGAATCAGCATGGACAGGGACTTGCGTCGGCCGAAACGGTCACTGAACCAGCCGCCACTGGGACGTGCAGCAAGGTTCATAAAGGCAAAAGCACTGGCGAGGGCCCCTGCAGCCGCCAGGGACAAGCCCTCAAAAGTTTCCAGAAAGAATGCCGGCAACATGGAAACTACCGCCAGTTCAGAACCAAAGGTAACGAAATAGGCCCAGCTGAGCACGGCGACCTGCCGGAATTCGTACTTGTCGGCTTCGTGCGCTCCATTTTGGAGCATGTCCTTGTTGACCTTGTGTATCTGTGAGAACTGGAAGATAAACAGGGCGACGAACATGGCGTACAGGCTGTAGGTGGCGCCCTGACTCAGCAGCGCCGTGCCGCTGGGGGACAATTTCCAGACCAGTACCGAGAGTATGGCGTACATGGGGATATTCATCGCCACATAGAACCAGAAATCCTTTTTACTGGTGACTTCCAGTCCACCTGTGCGCTTGGGCTTGAAATAGGTGGAGCCTCTGGGGGTATTACGGGCGCGAAAGGCAAAGACGACACCGTAGAACAGGGCAAAAACCCCGGTCAGGGCGATGGCGTAACGCCAGCCGTACTCACCGCCGAACACAGTGACCGCCAGGGTTGGCAGGGTGAAAGCGGCGGCCGAAGAACCGAAATTGCCCCAGCCTCCATAGATACCCTGGGCCAAACCTACGGATTTGGCGGGAAACCACTCACCAACCATGCGAATGCCGATGACAAAACCGGCACCGACAAAACCCAGAAAGAAACGCATCAGCGCCAGTTGTTCATAGGTCTGTGCCGAGGCGAAGCCCAGGCAAAGAAAGCCTGAGAATATCAACAGCGACGAGTACACCACCCGTGGTCCGAACCGGTCCACGAGAATACCAATGAGAATTCTGGCGGGAATGGTCAGGGCGACATTCAGGGTCAGCAGGGCTTTCCACTGGGCCACCGTCATGTCAAAGGTTTCCATGATCAACGGTTTCAGCGGCGCATGGCTGAACCAGACTACAAAGGTAAGGAAGAATGCGAACCATGTGAGATGCAGGGTTCGTATCTTGGGATCGCTCAGGTCGAAAATGTTGATTTTAGCTACTGTCACAGATTGCTCCGTTAATAGGCACGAGATTAAGTTTGACTCGTATTAAGGCAAAAGCCATGCCAACAAAATCAATATGCTTGATTTAGTCGATAAAAAATTTGTGCAAAGCACCAAAATGAACAGTAAAACAGGAAAAAATTTTCGATCAGCACCAAAAACCCGCGTTATATGATTGAAATCCGGCTTGGGGATAGAGATTTTTCACTGGATTATTGAAATATGAGCACCAATCTGGTGCGCTGTTTTTCCATTAAGGGCAAAGTGATATCTGCAAACACTAGTCCAGGGTGTTTCGAAAACGCACCAGGGCGAGACCGGTAAAGGCGATGACAAAGGCCACCAGCACCCACATCTCTCCATGAATGGTATGCCAGTGCGAGCCTTTGAGCATCAGGGCGCGAATGACTCGAAGAAAATGCGTCAATGGAAAAAACTCGCCCAGAACCTGGGCCCAGGCAGGCATGCCCCTGTAGGGGAACATGAACCCGGACAACAACAGGGAAGGCAGAAAAAAGAAGAAAGTGAGTTGCATCGCTTGCATCTGGGTGCGGGCCACCGTGGAAATGGCGTAGCCGAGCATTACCAGGGACAGGACGAAGATCAGGACCCCGGTCAACAACAGGGTCAAACTGCCGAGAAAGGGTACCGAAAACAGGAGCCTGGCGGCACCGAGAACGACGACAACCTGTACCGCCCCGACCACCAGATAGGGCAGGATTTTGCCCAGCATGATTTCCGTCGGTGTCGCCGGCATCGCCAGCAGGTTTTCCATGGTGCCGCGCTCGCTCTCCCGGGTCAGGGCCATTGAGGTCATCATTACCATGGTCATCTGCAGGATGACGCCGAGCAGGCCCGGGACGATGTTGTACTGGGAAATGCCTTCGGGGTTATAGCGCCGGTGAACAACGATCTCCAGCTCACTTGAGTCAGGTACCACATGCGATGATCGCTGCCGTGCCAGAGCCCTTGTCACGATATTGTTCAGGGCGCCGATGGCATTACTGGAAGCCGCCGGATCCGAGGCGTCGGCCTCCACCAGGAGCTGGGGATGCTGGTTGCGGTCTACTCTTTTGCCGAAATCCGAGGGAATAGTCACCACAAAGGCTACACCGCCGCGAGCCAGCAGGTCCTCGGCAGCGGCAGCAGTGGCGGCGATTTCGACAAACCGGTAATAGCCACTCGTTTCCATGGCGGCCACCACCGCCCGGCTGTAGTGATCCCGGCTGTTATCCACCAGCGCCGCCGGCAGGCCCCGGGGGTCGTTATTGATGGCATAACCGAACAGGATCAGCTGCATCAATGGCACCCCCAGCATCATGGCAAATGTGACCCGGTCCCGCCGCATCTGGATAAATTCCTTGGCCAGCACCGCCGACAGGCGCTGAGTTGACAACCAGCTAGCCACGGGCTGGTCCCCCGGTGTTGCCATTACGATTGCCAGTGTCTTTCGGGGATTGGTTTTCGACGACGGAATTTTTATTGTTCGAAGCCGACATGAATTTGATGAACACATCCTCAAGGCTGGTTTCCCCGGGAGAGACCCGGATACCGGACTCGGCTTCAAGAGACGCCATGGCCTTGTTCAGAGCAGTCTGGTCCGTACCCACGACATGCAGGGAGTTGCCGAAGGGCGCCACCTGTTCTATACCCGGTAGTTTCGCCAGGGATTCGGCTATCCGCTCCAGGTTCTGGCCGCGAACCACGAATGTACTGAGGCCGGAATCTCTGACCACCTGATCCACGGTGCCGGTGGCAATCATTTTGCCGTTGGATATGTAACCGATGCGATGACAGCGCTCAGCCTCATCCATGTAGTGTGTGGAGACCAGGACAGTGAGGCCGTCAGCCGCCAGATGATGTATTTCGTCCCAGAAATCCCGGCGCGCCTTGGGATCAACGCCGGCTGTGGGCTCGTCCAGCAACAACAGTTTTGGTGCATGCATGATGCAGGCGGCCAGTGCCAGCCGTTGTTTCCAACCCCCGGACAGCGTACCTGCCAACTGGTCGCGCCGGGGCGCCAGACCCAGGGCGTTCAGGGTGCGGTCAACCTCGCTCGCCACCGGGTGCAACCGGTATAAGCGGGCAACAAAGGTCAGGTTCTCGGCGATGGTCAGGTCTTCGTAAAACGAGAATCTCTGGGTCATGTAGCCCACCTGTGTCTTGATCCGCAGACTATCCCTGATGACGTCATGACCGAGCACGGTTCCCGATCCCGCATCCGGTGTCAGCAGGCCGCAAATCATGCGTATCGTGGTGGTCTTGCCGGAACCGTTGGGTCCGAGAAAGCCGACGATTTCTCCCTCGTCCACTCGCAGTGACACCCGGTCTACCACCGGCTTGCCGCCGTAACATTTGGTCAGCCCCTTGACGTCAATGGCGCTCATGGCGGGTTATTTTGCAGAAAAACATCGACGATTTGCCCCGGCGTCAGCCGGTCGGCCGGTGCGTCGGGCCGGGCCTCCACCTGATAAACCAGTTTCTGCCGGCGCTCAACGGAGTAGATCACCGGAGGGGTAAATTCCGGTTCCGTTGCTATGAAGCTGATACTGGCGGTGGTGTTATCACCGCAACCCTCGCACTGGACTCGCAGAGGCATACCCAGACTGATTGCCGAGAGGGAGGGTTCCGGGATATAGAAAACGAGCTTGGTGGCACCTTTGGGCAGCAGGGACAGCACCGGCGCCGCAGGTGATGCCATTTCGCCGGGATGCAGGATTATTTCTGTGACGACGGCATCGGCGGGGGTCTTCAGGTTCCGTTGTTGAAGTCGCCAGCGGGCATTGTCGAGGGCCTTTTGTGCCTGCTGCAACCGGCCTTCGGCTGCGGCAATCTCATTGGCTCTTGCCGGCAACCGGGCAACCGCCAGGTCCGCTTCCAGTTCCTGCACCCTGGCAGCGGTGGTCTCTCGCAGGGTCAGGGCCTGGTCCAGGGCCGAGGCCGATACCAGTTGATACTCGGCCATCCCTTGCAGTCTCTGCCATTCCTTTTTGGCATCCTGCGCCTGGACTTGAGCCGAACGCAGGGATGCGGCAATCACCGCAATTTCCTCCGGCCTGCGGCCGAGACGAAGATTCTCCAGTTCGGCAGCGGCCTGTTGAACCACGGCCGCAGCCTGGTCGGCAGCGATCCGCGCGTCCTCCGTTTCCAGGCGGACGACAACATCGCCGGCACTGACCCTGTCACCGCGATGGACATTGAGTTCAGTGACCCGGGCTGTTTCTACCGGAGCCAGCAGCACGTATTCTCCCTCGACATAACCCACCGCCAGGGAACGTTCCGAATCGCAGGAAGAAAAGAGACTGGCCACCAGGGGCAGGGCGCAAATAAAGGAAATCATTCTGGACTTGATCCCGGTGATGGTTGGTCCTGAGTCGACGGGCTCAGGACGGCCTCAAGATTGGCGGCGATGATGCCGGCAATTTTCTCTGTACGGTCTTCAGTATAGGAGGGCCATTGCATGCGCCGCAGTACCACCTCGCGGCCGATGCGAAAGTAGATAATCTGGCCAATCAGGGTGAAGATGGTCAGACGTACCTGTTCACTTTCCGCCGGTTCGCCGGTTGCATCCTGCCAGAGCTGACACAGGCGCCGATGGACCGGTTCGATGACACCGGTAAAAATCCGGTCCATGACCGGGGAGGGGTCGCTCATTTCCCGCAACATAAAGGGAACCAGGGGCTTTGCTTCCGGGGCAGAGAGGAGGAAGTGCACCATCCGCTGTTCCATTGCCACCAGTTTGCTACGGGCGTCGTCAGGGGACAGGTTTTTACCTGAGTCTTCGGGGGACTGAGCGACGTTAAGGTCCAGTACAGGTGCTGCTATTTGTTGCAACAGACCGACCACGTGGTCGGCACAGGCGACCCGCAATCCTTCCTTGCCGCCGAAATGGTAGGCAATGGAGGCGATATTGGAGTCGGCGGCGGCGGCAATTTCCCGAATGGACGTGCCCTGGTAACCCTGGCTGCCAAAAAGTTCCAGGGCGGCGCGAAGCAGTGCTGCGCGGGTTGTTTCGGGTGGTGGTTTTGGTTTGGCGATCATGGAAAAACTAATCAAACGTTTGATTAAAATTATGGTCTGCCATACCGGTTTTATCAAGCCGATTTATTAAATGCCGATTAATAAAGTGCCTATTCTTCGAGTGGCACCGGACCATGGGCCATAAATCAGACTGATAGCTTCTCGCCTTGCCGGACCGTTCAATCCCGTCTGTTCAAGCATTCTTCGACTGAAAAAATGACGGGACAACTGGCCAGAACTGGTTCGAAAGAGGCGGGACTCTTTCCCTTTGTTTAAAAATAATTACGTATTTTGTATCGTTTTTTTCGAGTAAGCCGGTGATATGAAAAGCCGGCAACAGGGACAAACTCGAAGTTTCGGCGGAAGGTTTGTCCCTGCATGCTCGCGATAGTTATAAGCGTTCAGACTGGCAATTCCAGCAAAATTCGAAGGATGCATCATTTTGTTCACTGCAATTCTGGCAAGTCCAATCATCGGACCCCTGAGGACTGATTGAAGACTCCAGTACCTGAACCGCTTTTTCATAGTCGGAATCAACTGCAACCCAAAGTTCCAGCCAGGTCTCCAAAGGGGCCAGATCCCCCGATCCTCCGGCTGCATATTCATTCTTTAAAAATACAGGTATGCCAGCGTTTTCTATAATATTTTTCGCATTGCTGACCAGAAACCGGTTTTCATTTGTATAAAGTAATTTCACAAGCAGATACTCAGGTTGCAAACACCCGCACCTGATAGGGCGCCAGTGAGAGTCGCGCCGAACCCCCATCATTCTGTTCCAGAGGCGCGCAGTGTTGTGGCGGCGCGATCTCGGTAACCGCTGCCAGATTCCAGTACCAGGGCAGGTCATAGCGGGCGTAGGATTGCGGCCCTATATTGCCTACCACGACAATCTGATCACTATCCCCCAGCCCGACACCGCCGGTGCGACAGTAGACGAACACCTTGGCGCCATCGTTGCGATCGAAATCGGGATGGAAATGGAGGAACTCGGTTTCATTGCGGGTCAATGCCGGATGTTCGATCCGCAGGGCGATCAATTCAGCCACCTTGAGCCACAGGTCGCGGTTGTTGGCCGAGGCGTCGATCCGCTCCCAGTCCACCGGATCCGACATCTTCAGGCGCCAGTTGTGATGGTCGAGATCGTGTATATCGCCGAATTCATCGCCGGCAAGGATCATCGGGATGCCGACAGAGGTCATCAGCAGACAGAAGGCGCTGCGCAGGCGCTCCAGGGCCAGACCGTGGAGGTAACGTTGCTGATCGTCGGCGCCGGTCTCGAGATGGTCGGTCACCCAGCGGATATCGTTTACCGTACCGCCATAGCCCTGGTCCTCCAGCATCGGCGCCAGGAGATAGTTCATGATGCGTTTTTCGTCATCCTTTTCGACGTCGTGGGATGTCAGGTAATTGACTGCCTGGGAGAGATCATAGAAACCGGGATCGGCCTGCTTGCTTATGTCATTCCAGATCTGGCCGCCGGTCACCAGCCAACGGATACGCTGCCGCCGGGAGGGTTCTCCCCATGCCGTGACCAGATGACCGGAAAAGCCCCGGCGCAGTTCGTCACGAAAGCCGAAATTCCACATGGAGTCGGTGACCTTGCGGCCGTTGGGATTGTCACTCCGCGTATGGGTGATGACCGCCCGTCGCCAGGAATCCTCGGCGATGACGATGAAGGGTCGGCCGGGAAAGGATTGCTGATGGGTATTCCAGGCATGATCGCGAAACTGCTGGATGAACTGCCAATGGTTGATACCCCTGAATTCGTCGATCCTGAAGCCATCGGCGTGATACTCGGTGATCAGGTAAGCGGCCATGCGCAGCTGAAATTCCCGCGCCGGGGTCTGGCCATTTTCATCCGGCCAATAGCGGAACAGATTCGCGCCATAATCCTCACCCCGATGCGAGCGCTCCTCGTCTTCGTTGGAGAGGAAGTAACGTGAATAATCGAGCCGTGCCAATGGGCAGTCGCGGGCGTGATTCATCACCACGTCGAAAATGACCCGGATGCCTCGCCGATGGCAATGCTTGATGAAGAACTTGAGTTCGACCGGCAGTCCCATGTCGATGTCGGGGGCGAAGAAGAAGCGGCTGCCATAGCCCCAATTGAGGGTGTCCGGCGAGTCCTGTACCGGTAGCAGTTCGATGGCATTGATGCCCAGCGCCTTGAGCTGCTCGAGATGGGCGAACACCGTCTTCTCGAAGGTCCCCAGGCCCACCTGGCGTGCCTTCTCCGGCGCGCTCTCCATCCAGCGCATCGGCATCTCGTAGATCACCAACTGGTGGTTGTCGTGCAACTCGTTGCCGGGGGTAAATTCGTCCTCCCAGGTAAACGGCTGCTGCCAGCGCTTGCTGTCACGGATCTGAAAGATCCCTCGATAGCCGCCGAAACGGGTGATATGGACGGCATAGGGATCGGCGATGGGCGCATCCGCTGCGCTATCCTTAATGAACTCATATTCATAATCGCCGTCATCCAGATCCAGCGTATTCAGATCGATCCCGAACCAGCCGGTCTCATCGGCGACCGGTTCCAGCCCGACGCTGCGCCAGCTTTGAGGTTCGTAGCGATCACGTTGCAAGATATCGGCAAAGCGCATCTCGACGTGACTGCCGGTGGGGGCGGGTATGCGCAGATGCGAGTCTATCCCTGTACCAAGGGGGTAGTCTTGATTGTTTGGCATGTCATCCCTTCCTTTCATCCCAGGTGATGAATATAAATAGTTAACCGGTGCACTGGAAGACCAGGGAACCTCAGATTGCTTTGCGAGGAACGAAGTGACGTGGCAAGTTAGAAAAGACTCTCGATCCAGGTAACCGGGTTGATACGATGAGTTCGTAATGACATCAGTTTGCCATTTTTCAGAGATTCCTCAGCTGAATCAATTGACTTGCAGAATTGATTTCTGACCAAAGTCGCTAGCCAGGTATCATCCAGCTGCTCGTGAGATGAAAAAGTGCGTGGCCAGTTCTGTGCCGATTTGTTGTTTGCACCTGTACCCAAGCTCACGAAGGTTGACGCCTTCAAACAGACATTCGCCCGCTCCAAGGATCACCGGAACAATGGCAATATGCATTTCGTCGATCAAACCCTCTCGAAGAAATTGCTGAATGGTATTGGCGCCGCCGCCGATGCGTATGTCCTTTCCCCCTGCAGCCTCACGAGCGAGCGCCAATGCCTCTCGGACCCCTCCGGAGACAAAATAAAAGGTCGTTCCTCCTTCCATTTCAATGGGGTCGCGCGGGAAGTGGCTGAGTATGAAAGCCGGCACATGGTATGGCGGGTTATCGCCCCACCAACCCTTCCACTCCGTGTTCGTCCACGGACCGCGTATTGGCCCGAACATGTTGCGGCCAAGGATCCATGCTCCAATATTTTGGAATCCTCGTGCCGCGATCTCATCATCGATTCCCGTGGCGCCATCGTTGGTGCCCAAGACCTTTTCCTGAAAGGTCCGGGTTGAAAAGGCCCACGTATGAAGTTCCGTGCCTCCAATTCCCAGCGGGTTTTCGAGGCTCTGATCCGGACCGGCTACGTAGCCGTCC